>NZ_JBGNUT010000008.1:0-279362 GCF_041951385.1 Actinomadura sp. NTSP31
AACGCCGCCGTCCCGCACCCGGACGTGCAGGTCTCCGGCTCGCAGGGCGCCGCGCGGCCGAACGCCGCCGCCCCGGGCTCGAACGAGCAGCCCTCCGGCCCGCAGTCCTCCGGCCCGTGGGCCGCCGCGCCGCCGAACACCGCCGCCCCACGCCCGGACGCGCGGGCTTCTGGTCCGTGGGGCGCCGCGCGGCCGAACGCCGCCGTCCCGCACCCGGACGTGCAGGTCTCCGGCTCGCAGGGCGCCGCGCGGCCGAACGCCGCCGCCCCGGGCTCGAACGAGCAGCCCTCCGGCTCGCAGTCCTCCGGCCCGTGGGCCGCCGCGCCGCCGAACACCGCCGCCCCACGCCCGGACGCGCGGGCTTCTGGTCCGTGGGGCGCCGCGCGGCCGAACGCCGCCGTCCCGCACCCGGACGTGCAGGTCTCCGGCTCGCAGGGCGCCGCGCGGCCGAACGCCGCCGCCCCGGGCTCGAACGAGCAGCCCTCCGGCTCGCAGTCCTCCGGCCCGTGGGCCGCCGTGCGGCCGAACGCCGCCGTCCCGCACCCGGACGCGCGGGCCTCCGGTCCGCAGGGCGCCGTGCGGCCGAACGCCGCCGTCCCGCACCCGGCCCTGCAGTCCTCCGGCCCGCCGCGCGCCGCGCCACCGAACGCCGCCCCGCGCCCGGACGCGCAGTCCTCCGGCCCGCAGTCCTCCGGCCCGTGGGACGACGTGCCGCCGAACACCGACGACGACCCACGCTCGGACCAGCAAGCCTCCGGCTCGCAGTTCTCCGGCCTGCCGGGTGTTGCGTCGCCGGGCAGCGGTGCGCCGCACCCGGGCGCGCCCGGAGCAGGTTTCGCCGGGGGCGATCCGGGCTCGACGCTTCCCGATCGCGCCGACGGTGAGGCGGCGCTCCCGGGGGCAACGGCCGAGCCGGGCGACCGGTCGGTCGCGGGAGGCGCCGGTGCGGCGACGTCGCCCCTCGGCGCGTACGGCCCAGCGGGCGGGGGCGAACAGCAGTGGTCGTTGTCGGGCTTTGACCGAGAGGAGGCGCGGATGAGCGTTGCAGGACACGATGGACGGAACCTCGACCCAGGCGTCCCGGACACCCCGGGCACCGCAGGCACCCCGGGCGTCGCGGGCGCAGCAAGTACTGCGGGTGCGCCCGGCACTGCGGGCGCCCCAAGCGCGCCGGACGCCGCGGGCTTGCCGGGCGCGTCCGGATCGTCCGGGCCGGGGGCGCACGCCCGGCCGTGGGCTAGCGCGGGACCGGGCGAGGACCTCGGACCGCACCAGGACCCGCTGCCGGGGCAGGACGGCGGGGCAGGCCTGCCCCCGGGACCGGGCCAGGAGTCAGGACGGCCCATGGGCGACGCCGAACTCCTGTCGAGTTCCCCGTTCGACGGCGACCTCGACGCCGAGCTCACGGCGCGGCCGAAGAAGCGGTCGCTGCCGGGGCCGACCCTCTACCTGGGCGCCGGGATCGTACTCGTCGCGGGATTTCTCGGCGGCGTGCAGGCGGAGAAATGGAAGTCCGACGACTCCGGTTCGCCGGGGGGCGGCCCCGCCGCGGCAGGTGGCTACGGCCGGACGGGCGGGCGCGTCTCCGGCGGCTACGGCGGCGGCTTCCCCGGACAGGCGGGAGCCGGCGGGTCGGGCACCGAGCAGGGCGGGCGCGGCGGGACGGGCGGCGGCGAGGGGCCCGGCGCAGGGCCCGGCGGGGGTTTCGGCGGCGGGTTCGGCGGAGGCGGCATGACCGCCGGCACCGTCACCAAGATCGTCGGCAACACCCTCTACCTCCGTACCTCGGACGGCAAGACCGTGAAGGTCAAGACGAGCGGCAGCACCAAGATCAGCATCACCAAGGACGGCAAGCTCGGCGACCTCGGTTCCGGCGTCACGGTCGTCGTGCGCGGCACCACCGGAAAGGACGGCTCGGTCACCGCGACCACCGTCAACCAGGGCTCCGGCCGCTGACCACGATGAGGAGACGATGACGATGAACAAGTCGAGCGCGGGCCGGTTGCTCGGCGGTCTCGCCGTCACCGGGACGCTGCTGCTCAGCGCGGCCTGCGGGGGCGGCGGCAGCGGCGACGGCAAGGCGAACGCGAGTTCCACCAAGAGCGCCGGCACGGACCAGATGTCGGCCTACCGTGCCTGCCTGGAGAAACAGGGCGTCACGTTGCCGAACCGCGGCAACCGCCCGAGCGGCGCGCCCACGGGCCGTCCCAGCGGTGCCCCTTCCGGCCGTCCCAGCGGTGCGCCCACCGGTCGCCCGTCGGGCGCTCCGTCCAACCGTCCCACGCGCTCGGCCGCGCAGCAGAAGGCCATGCAGGCCTGCGCCTCGCTGGCTCCGCAGGGCGGCCGGGGCGGCAACGGCGGCCCGCCCGGCGGCAACGGGAACGGCGGTCAGAACGGCGGCGCCCCCGCCTCCTGACCATCCGCCGGGCCACGGGCCCGGCCGGAGGTCGGAACGCTGGTCCGGACCTGGAGGTAGCGCGAACCGGCCATATGAAACGCGCGCTCGCAAACCCCTGCGGCGATGCGCGCCGGTGGGGCCCGTCCACCTCCGCGGGCCCCACCGCCCTTCTTCGCGCTTCGCCTCCCGGTGCACGGGACGTGCGTGCGCACCCCGGTCGGCGCCGCGGCCATCTCGTCGGCGCCCGTCACGATCAGGCAAGTCCACGGCGCGGTGCACGGCGTCCTGGACTGTCCGCGCGGCTGGATGGAGAACCTCATGACTCGGCCGCCTGCGTCTTGCGCGGGACGGCCAGGATGGGCAGCAGAGCGGCCAGCAGGATCGCGGCCGTCCACCAGAAGGTCTCAGTGAAGGCGCTGGTCAGCAGCGCGGGCGTTTGGGCGGTGTGCTGGGCCGCGGCCTCACCGAGGTTGCCGCTCGCGCCGGGGATTTCGTCCCTGATGGCGATCTGCAGCACGACGGCCATCAACGCGGTGCCGAACGAACTGCCCACGCGGATCAGGATGTTCGCGCCCGTGGTCGCCGCCCCCACCGCCTGGCGGGGGAGCCCCTGGTAGCTCGCCGCCATCAGGGACGGCGCGATCATGCCGTGCCCGAGGCCGACGACGAGCATCGCGCCCATGATGACGGCCCGTCCGGTGGCGGGGTCGAGCGTGGTCAGGACGAGGGCGCCGAGCAGGACGAGCAGCACGCCGGCCGCGGCGATCCAGCGCCCGCCGAACCGGTCGACCAGCCGCCCGGCCACCGACATGGTGATCATCGCGCCGACGCCCATCGGGGCCAGCAGCCAGCCCGAGTCCAGCGCGGACTCGCCGCGGACGATCCGGGCGAACAGCGGGATGAGGATCATCAGTCCGAAGACGGACGCGCTGTACAGGAAGAATCCGCCCGTGGCGGTGGTGAACGCGCGGGTGCGCAGGTGACGCAGCTCGATGAGGGCTCCATCGCCCTTGCGGAGCGCGTGCACCCCGAACGCGACCACGAGTGCGGCTCCGCCGGCGACGCCGGCGAGGAACCGGCCCCCGGTGAGGCTCGCGCCGTTCCCGGCCTCCGACAGCCCGTACACCAGGGCGGCCAGTCCGGGCGACAGCAGGAGGATGCCGGTGACGTCGAGTCGCGCGTCCGGGTCGCGCTCGGTGTCGCGCGGGAGCGTCCGGACGGCCGCCAGCAGCGCCGCGGCGCACAGCGGGATGTTGACGTAGAACATCCAGCGCCAGCTCAGGTGGTCGACGATCGCGCCGCCCAGCAGCGGGCCGAGCACCGGGGCGAGCATCGCGGGAACCGAGACGATGCTCATCACCCGGCCCATGCGGCCGGGGCCGGCCTCCTTGGCGAGCATCGTCTGGCCGACGGGCATCAGCATCCCGCCGCCCAGCCCCTGCAGGATCCGGAACACGATGAGGGACGGCACCGACCAGGCGAGCCCGCACAGCAGCGAACCGCCGATGAACAGGCCGAGCGACACCAGCCACATCGTCCGGGCGCCGAACCGCCGCACCGACCAGCCGGTCATCGGGATCGCCATGGACAGCGCCAGCGTGTAGCCCGTCACCACCCACTGGATCGTCGACAGCGAGGTGTCGAAGTCCTGGCCGAGGGCGGTGACCGCGACGTTGACGATGGTGCTGTCGAGGACCGTCATGATCACGCCGAGCACGACGACGATCGCGAGTTTTCGCAGGTGGGGGTCGATCCCCGCCGGCGCGTCCGGTGGCGCCTTCCGAGTCGTGAGCATGTCTTCCTCCAGTTTCCGTACGCCGTATCGGCAACACCGTACACCGTCTCGCTCAATCTGTACACCGTATCGATACGCCGTCTCGGTTAGGATCGTCGACGTGGCAGAAAGCAGTGATCAGCCGGGTCACGAGGCGGCCGGGCGCCGCGAGCCGGACGAGCGCGAACGGTCCGAGCGCCGCGAGCGGGCCAGGCCCAACGACGTCTGGGCACGTCCGCGCGGCGGCCGCCGTCCGAAGCTGACGCGCGAGGCGATCGTCGACAAGGCGATCGAGATCGCCGACGCCGAGGGGCTGGACGCGGTCTCCATCCGGCGCGTCGCGTCCGAGCTGGGCGTGCGGGCGATGAGCCTCTACACGCACATCGACGCCAAGGAGGACCTCTTCGACCTGATGTACGACGTGGTCGCGGAGGAGGTCCTGGTCGAGGGCGGGCTGCCGGACGACTGGCGCGAGGCGATGGTCGAGATCACCCGGAAGGAGCGCGCCACCGGCCTCCGGCATCCGTGGATGTTCGAGCTGGCCGGCCGGTCGCCGCGCATCGGGCCGAACGGGCTGCGGCATTCCGAGCAGTCGATGGCCGCCGCGGCCAGGCTCACCGACGATCCCCGGGAGATGCTGGCCATCGTCACGACCGTCGACCACTACATGCTCGGTTTCGTCCTCCGCGAACAGCGGATCCGCGAGATGGGGACGACGGCGCCGGGCGAGCCGCAGCAGAGCGTGCTCGAGCAGGCCTACATCCGCAAGCTCCTGGAAAGCGGCGAATTCCCCTATCTCAGCGCCGTCTTCGACTCCGGGCTCTACAACCAGGAGGATTTCGACCTAGGCCTCAAATGGCTGCTCGACGGCATCGAACACGGTCATCGGGGGAAGTGGCCTTCGGCCACCGCTCCGACGTAGCGTAGGCGCCGGGGTACGTGCCGCTACGACGAGACGGGGTCCAGGTGCGGGCAGCGAGATACATCGGCGTGGCCATGGCGGCGACGCTGGCGGCGGCGACCGGATGCAGCGGCGGGGGCGGCGGCGGGGGCAAGGAGGCGACGGCCGCCACATCGCCGGGCACCGCCCCGTCCGGGCTCGGCGCCTTCTACGGGCAGAAACCGGCCTGGAAGAGCTGCGGCGGCGGCTTCCAGTGCGCGACCGCCCAGGTCCCGCTCGACTACGCCAAGCCGTCCGGTGAGAAGGTCGGGATCTCCATGATCCGGCTCCCCGCCCAGGACAAGTCCGCCCGGATCGGCTCACTGTTCACCAACCCCGGCGGCCCGGGCGGTTCCGGTGTCGACTTCGTCCGCCAGGCGGCCTCCAGCTTCGGTGCCGACCTGCGCAAGCGCTTCGACATCGTGGGCTTCGACCCGCGCGGCGTCGGCGCCAGCGACCCCGTCCGCTGCAACACCGGACCCCAGCTCGACAAGTTCTTCGCCGCCGACTCCTCGCCGGACGACAAGCAGGAGGTCGACGCCTTCGCCGGGCTGAGCGAGCAGTTCGCGGGCAACTGCAAGGCCAAGGCGTCCGCGGAACTGCCCTACGTGGGCACCAAGGACGCGGCCCACGACATGGACATCCTCCGCGCCGCCGTAGGCGACACCAAGTTCACCTACTACGGCGCGTCCTACGGCACCTACCTCGGCGCCATCTACGCGGAGGAGTTCCCGAAGAACGTCCGCGCCCTCGTGCTGGACGGCGCCGTGGACCCGAAGGAATCCTCCACCGGCACCCTGGTCGAGCAGTCCAAGGGCTTCGAGACGGCCTTCCGCGCGTTCGCGGACGACTGCGTGAAGTCCGCCGGGTGCCCGCTGGGCACGTCGGCGAGTGAGGCCGAGAAGAACCTCACCGCGTTCATGGCCAAAACGGACAAGACCCCGCTGACGAACACCCGGGACTCCCGGAAGGTCACCGAAGCCCTCGCCGTCATGGGCATCGCCACGGCCCTGTACCTCAAGGACTACTGGCCGGTGCTGCGCCAGGCCCTCACCCAGGCCATCCAGAAGGGCGACGGGACCCTCCTCCTGACGCTCGCCGACCAGATGGTCGAGCGCAAACCGGACGGCTCCTACAGCAACCAGACGGACGCCAACATGGCCGTCAACTGCGTCGACAAGCCCAACCCGCCGTCCCTCGCCGCCTACAGCAAGGCCGTCGACCAGGCGAAGAAGTCCGCGCCCCACTTCGGCTCCTTCGTCGTCTGGGGCGGCCTGCCCTGCGTCTACTGGCCCGTCCAGCCCAAGCAGCAGCCGCAGCCCGTGCACGCCAAGGGGTCCGGCCCCATCGTCGTGATCGGCACCCTCCGCGACCCCGCCACCCCCTACAAGTGGGCGCAGAGCCTCGCCAAGCAGCTCGACTCCGGCGTCCTCCTCTCCCTGGACGGCGACGGCCACACCGCCTACCTGCAGGGCAACGCCTGCATCACCGAGGCCACCGACAGCTACCTGCTCACGACGAAGCCGCCGAAGGACGGGACGCTCTGCCACTGATAACCAGTGCGCATCCACCCCTGCGGACCCGGTAGACTTCTCGCAGCCGTGTCCGCACGGCGCGCCGCCTTAGCTCAGTCGGCAGAGCGATTCACTCGTAATGAATAGGTCATCGGTTCGATTCCGATAGGCGGCTCGCGCATCAAGGCCCCTTCCGTTCTCGGAAGGGGCCTTTTGCTAACAGGCTCGCTAACAGCAGCGTCTACGCCGCTCTGTTCATGGCCCGCGCGAACACGTCCGCAGCACCCACCCCCCGACCGGACCACGTGCGCGCAGACCCGAAGCGTGGTCGCCGCGTCAGCGTGTCCAAGTCGAGCGGCCGCCACGTGGCCGCCCTACTACCTGCGTCCGAACCAGGTCCTCACACCGCGATGGGACGTACCGCATGAGTCTGCGTGACGAGATCGAGAACGTACTCCGCGCGTGGAACGCCTACGAGATCGCCCGCGGCGCATCGCCCGTCATCGATTTCGACTGCCACCCCGGCGGCCCGGAACCTGAGCCCGCGCCCGACCGGCTCACCGTCTACCGCAGGCTCGCAGAACTCCGCACCGCCGCCACCGGCCCCCTGGCGATCCGCCTTGACGCCGATCTGGCCTACCTGGGTGCCCTGCTCGGTGAGCACCCGCCGTTCGCCGACTACGTCCGCAAGACCCAAGGATGCGGCACGGCCGGATGGCCCGAGGGGTACATAGCCAGCCGCGCCGACCAGGCCCGCACCGCACTGGCCGATCTCGGCATCTCCTGGGGCGCCCGCACCAACACCGAACTCAGCCACGTCGAAGGGCTCTTGGACGTCAGCGAAGCCCCCGACGCCATCCGCCAGGCCGCCGAGGAGCTGGAGCCCGCCGTCCGCGAAGCCACCGGCAGCACCGCCCCCTACACGCTCACCATCGAGACCACCGAAGTGGACGCCTACTGGGCGTACTGGCTGGACGGCGCCGGCGACCAGGTTCACCTCCGTCTCAACCTGCACGACGTGCACTTCACCCAGACCGGCGCCCGCCAGTTCGCCCTGCACGAGGTACTCGGCCACGGCCTCCAGAGCGCCAGCCTCACCGCCCAGGCCGCCGCTGAAGACGTGCCCTGGGTCCGTCTGCTCAGCATCCACGCCCCGCAACAGGTGATGCTCGAAGGACTCGCCCAGGCATGGCCCCTGTTCCTCCTCCCCGAGGACAAGGTCCTGATCACCCGCGTCCGCCTGGCTCACTACACCCAACTCGTCCTCGCCCAGATCCACCGCGCCATCAACCACGGCACAGCCGCCGTCGACTGCGCCGACCACCTCCGCGCCGCCGTTCCGTGGATGACCGAGGAGACCATCGCGGGCTACCTCACCGACCGGGGCACCAGCCCCGAACACCGCTCCTACATGTGGGCCTACCCGGCCGGATTCGACTGGTTCACCGCCCTCGCCGACGCCGACGCCAAGGTGATCCGGGAGGTACTCCACGCCGCATACCAAGCCCCGCTCACCCCGACCGACCTCACCGACCTCTGGCCGACCGGACCGGCCGTCGGCGGACCCGGAAGCCCAGCCCGTCTACCGAAGCCTCCATCCTGAAATTCTGTCCGCCCTCATCGACCGCATCCCTAACCACGAACCGGCAGCGGCCGAGGGATGGCGCGTGGCCACCCTCCCCGAACGCGTCTACCCCGGACTCGCCCCCAACGACACGAGGCCGTGTTCAGTTGGCTGAACGGGCGCGAAGCGGTTTGTCGCACCGTCTCGCCGCTCGCGGGGGCGCACCCTCCGGGACGGATGTGGACGAGCGGGAGTTGCCGCGCTGGTCAGGGGACCTGTGGGGACATCTCTGGATGGTCCTGATCTTGCAACGGATCAGATGATGGACGTTGCCGAATCTGGCCGTTCGGATCACAAGGCCGGCGCCGCTGCGCGGGCCCAGCGTGCGGACCTGGGAGTGGCGCCGGTTGAACAGCTTCTTGCGTTTGCCGAGCCGGCGGCCCCTCATGGGTCGAGCCGCCAGCATCACCAGCACGGCATGAACATCGAGTTCTTCACCGGCCCGCACGGGCTGCCGTACAGCCGGTCGATCGGTGCCAGGGCGCCGTCCGGGATGACGTAGGCCATGCACGGGGCGATCGGCATCGCCTCGCGCAGAACGGGTTGAAATCACCTCAGTGAGAGAGGGATCAACGAGCGTTTGACCGGGGCACCGACCAGCCCGTTGTGCCAGATCACGGCGTTGAGGCCGGCAGCCGCCGCACGATGCGGGCATACGGACCGTGGGGGCTCTCGGTCGCCGTGGTGTTCCAGGCCGAGCCGGCGCTTGAACGTCCCGATGATCGCCTCGACGCGCTGCCGCGGCCGGCTGGGGAGACCCTCCCCGGACGTCTTTCGTCGCGGCGGGCGGGCCAAACCATTGGAATGAACCTTCAACGGGTATTGACAATCGATCATGGCGGGCACATGATCAGCTCAACCAAGATCCCCCGAAGGGAGCTCGAAATGCGAATGACGGGCAATCGAGTCCTGTCCATTGCGGCGGCAGCGTTTACCGTGGTCGTGGCTCCTGCCGTGCTTGTCATTCCGAGCGCAGCGGCGAGCGAGGGGGGTGCCGGAATCATGGCCGGATGCACGAACTGGACGCCGCATATGAGGGGAGTCATCTCCGGCACGGCTCCGGTGCACAGCAGCTATTCGGGGTCGTCCAGGGTCATAGCCACGTGGAAGTACGGTCAGCTCTTCCGCGTCGACAAGCGATGTGTGAACAGTGCTGGAAACCTGTGGTGGCACTCGGACTGCTGCACTGGCATTCAAGGATACATCTGGAACGACTACACAAAGGTCACCGGAACCTGATGAGCTAACAGAGCTCGCCTAGCGATCTGCGGCTGTAGGTCGTAGCTGCGTTTCGCCTGATGAGCCGTGTACAGTGCTGGCTCACCGAGGCCCGCGCCAACGGCGGTAGACGCGTTCGGCCGCCGCTTGGACTGGGACCTCGTCCATCGGCGGTCCAGCGGCGAGCTTGCAATGAAATCGTGCGCCCGCGCAGGAGGCCAACGTCGCGCTCCTCTCGATCGTTCGACAGGAGACTGAGCACCACGCTCGTATGTTGAGAAGTATGTTTTCTCTATCCGGATAATTCGAGCCGAGTGAGCGAGCTGATCACGGTCTACGGGACACGGGCTCGGCATGGTTCGAGATGTTGCTGCTCGAGGTGAAAAGGAGCAGAACTTTGCCCGGGTCCGCCTGGCGCGGATGGCGGCGGACAGAACCCACCAAAGGCGCTATGCGATTATTCGGAATCGGGTAAACCAGCCCCCTGGTGCACCTGTCCGTCGCACAGTCCCGGCTTTGTTCGGGCCGGGAGAGAAAAGTGCTTCGCATGAAGCGCTGGGCGTTGTCGTTCCGGCCTTGAAATCATGCCGATCGTCATGTCACCACCGCTGGCACCGGATAGGCGCCGCCTCGCGGAACCCGCCCCGGGCGCGGGCCGACGGTGACCTCGCCGCGCAGCAGGGCGACCCGCTCCCACATCCCGACGATGCCGTACCCGGTCCCGACGTGGTCGTAATGGACATCCGGGTGTCCGACATGGACAGCATCGAGGTGACCCACTCGATCACGACCGCGCACGTGCTGATGCTGGCCACGTTCGACGGCGACGAGTACGTCTATGGTTCGCTCAGGGCGGCCGCCAGAGTTCGCAGCCCGTCCAGAAGCGGCTAGCAGGCCGCGTCCCGTCATCAACCCGGCCACGGTCAAGGCGCTCGTCGCACGGCTGCTCGCCGAGCTCGACGCGCGCGACCGCGTCCAGTTGGTCGTCATCGCCTACGAGTCGCGCCAGGTCCGGCCTTCGGCGGGAGGCGGCGCGGCCTGCGGTTGATCAGGTCCGCGTCAGGAGACGGGGGCGGGGAGGTGCTTGGCGAGGACCTCGATGTGGGTCTTGTGCGCCTCGGCGTGCCGTTCGCGGCCGGCCTCGGTGACCTCGACGAAGACGCCGCGCCGGTCGGACTCGCACAGCCCGCGCTCGACCAGGCCGTTCTTCTCCAGCCGGGCGACCGTCCGGGACAGCGCGCTCTGGCTGAGGTACATCGCCGCGGCGATCTCCTGCATGCGGCGCTTTTCACAGTCGGCCTCGACGAGCCTGTCGAGCGTCTCGAACTCGCTCATGCTCAGGCCGTGGGCCTCCTGCAGCGTGCGGTCGAGATCGCAGGCGACCGTGTTGTAGCAGGTCGCGAGCGTCCGCCACCGGCCCACCAGGGCCGCTTCCGACTCCATGCCGCGCATCTTAGCATGCAGGCGCATCAGATGCACTCACATTAAGTTCCGACGAAATTTATGCTTGGACATTGGATGCATGTGCATGTACTGTCCTGCGACGTGACTATCACCGACACCTCACCTGCCTCCGCCGTCCGCGGGCCGGCCGCCGCGAGCGCGCCGGCCGAACAGGCCTGGACTCCCCGGCTGTGGGGAGTCCTCGCGGTCCTGTGCGCCGTGCTGTTCCTCGACGGACTAGACGTCTCCATGGTCGGCGTCGCGCTTCCGTCGATCGGGACCGAGCTCGGCCTGTCCACCACTTCGCTGCAGTGGATCGTCAACGGGTACGTGCTCGGCTACGGCAGCCTGCTGCTCTTGGGCGGACGCACCGCCGACCTCCTCGGCCGCCGCCGGGTCTTCCTCACCGCGCTGGCCGTGTTCGCCATCGCGTCGCTGGTGGGCGGCCTGGTCAGCGACGGGACGCTGCTCATCGTCACCCGTTTCGTCAAGGGCCTGGCCGCCGCGTTCACCGCGCCGACCGCCCTGTCCATCCTGACCACCACCTTCCACGAGGGGCGCGCGCGCAACCGGGCGCTGTCGGTCTTCTCGGTCTTCGGCGCGAGCGGCTACTCCTCCGGGCTGATCCTGGGCGGGCTGCTCACCAGCTTCGGATGGCGCTGGACGTTCCTGACCCCCGTTCCGCTCGCCCTTGTCGCGCTGGCCGCGGGCATCGCCCTGATCCCGCGCGACAAGCCCGCGGCCGACGGCGGCCACGACCTCGTCGGCGCCGTCACGCTGACCGGCGGCATGCTGCTCGCGGTCTACACCGTCGTCTCGGCACCGGACCGCGGGTGGCTCGACCCGGTCACGCTCGGCTCCATCGCGCTCGCCGCCGCCCTGCTGATCGGCTTCGTCGTCACCGAGAACAAGGTGCGGCACCCGCTGATCCGGCTCGGCATCCTGAAGATCGGCTCGATCGTCCGCGCCAACCTCAGCATCGTCGCGCTCTTCGGCTCCTACCTGAGCTTCCAGTTCATGATGACCCTCTACCTGCAGGACGTCCTGCACTGGTCACCGCTCAAGATGGCCATGGCGCTGCTGCCCGCCGGGCTGATCGTCGCCTTCGGCTCCCCGTTCGTCGGCCGGCTCATCGACCGCTACGGGACGCCGCGGCTGATCATCAGCTCCATGACCTCGCTGAGCCTCGGCTACGTGTGGTTCCTGGCCACCGCCGGGAACACCCCGCACTACGCCTTCACCGTCCTGCCGACGATGCTCCTGCTGGGCGGCGGCTTCGCCTTCGGCTTCAGCTCGATCATGGCCCAGGCCACCGACGGCATCGAGGACTCCGAGCAGGGCCTGGCCTCCGGGCTGGTGCAGACGTCCGGCCAGGTCGGTGCCGCCCTGGTGCTCGCGGTGGTGACCGCCCTGGTCGCCGGCGGCACGGGCGGCAGTGACTTCGCCGAGTTCCACCCGGGCGTCAACCTGGTGAGCGGCGTCGCCGTGGTCGGCCTGGCGCTGAACCTGATCCCGCTGCTCCGCGTGACCCGCGGGAAGCACGCCTGACCTCGCCCCGCCGGCCGCGGCCGGACCATAAGGGCGGCCTCCCGACCGGGAGGCCGCCCTTCCGCTGCCCCGTCCCTCCTGCCCGTACGCGCCGACGAGAGGGACGGCTGTGGTTAGCTCTCCGAACGTGAGTGACTCGCAGGTGCCTGCTCAACCATCGGATCTCAGTACCTACGCGCGCATCCGGAACGCCGCGTTGCAGGGGTTCGCCGACAGGGGCGTCGCCGCGACGTCGATCCGTGACGTCGCCGCCGCGGCCGGGTTGTCCCCGGGCCTGGTGCAGCACCATTTCGGCACCAAGGCGCGGCTGCGCGAAGCCGTCAACGAGTACGTGATCGCGGTTGCCGTGGAGACCTTCCGCGACCTCGTCCGGGACGGTGACGGCGAGGCGGCGTGGGGTGCGATGGGCGACACCGTGACGGCGTGGGTCCGCGACAACGCGGTAGCGCTGCGGTACCTGGCGCGGGCGCTCGCCGAGGGGGACGAGGAGGCGGCGAAGATCTTCGACGCGCTGATCGAGATCGCGCGCACCGGCTGGCTCGCGCCGCTCGACCGCGACGGACGGCTGCGGACCGACACGGACCGGGACTGGGCCGCTCTCCACGTGGTGGTGTTCAACCTGGCCTGCGTGTTCTTCGAGCCGGCGATCAGCCGGCATCTTCCCGGGCCCTTCTTCGACCCTGACCAGCTGCACCGGTGGAACACCGCGACCACCGAGCTGTACCGCCGGGCCCTGTCCACCTGACCGATACAGTTGTATCGGACAAAATACGGTCGTATCGTGGCGCCATGACACGGTTCGTGCGGGTCTGGAAGAACGGGGACGCTGCGGAGGTCGACGGCCGGGTGCATGTCAGCATGAACGACTACCTGGTGCACCGGTTCCGCGACGTTCCCCGCGTGGCGAGGGCCGGGATGCGGTTCCGCCGCGCCTGGCCGGAGACGGAGGGCGCGCTCGGACTGTGGTTCGCCGCGACCGGCGACGGACGGCGACAGATCTCCGTCTCGGTCTGGCGGGAGCCGGACGACCTGCTGAGTTTCGTCCACTCGCCGGGGCATCGGCGGATCATGCGCGACTTCCGCGACGCCGGAATGCTCATCAACACCACCTGGGCGGCCGAGCGTCTCGACCGCCGGCTGATCTGGCGCCAGGCCGAGAAACGGCTTACAGGCCTGCTGTTCGACGTCCCCCACCACTAGACGGCTTCCGTGCGGCCGGGCGGCGGCACCATGCGCGCCCGTCGTTCAAGGGATTGGCGGACACCACGAGCACCCACGGCCCACTCGACGCAAGGCCGGACGCGACGGCGGGACGCACGGCACGTCCGTCGTGGTCGAGCGGACCATCGCCGCTTCCCCCGAGGCGTTGTACGCGTTGGTCAACGAGGTGGCCCAAACGGGGCGATGGAGTCCGAAGACGACCCGCTGCCGATGGATCGCTCCGGCGCCCGGCCCGGCCGTCGGCGTCCGCTTCAGAGGGACGAACCGGCGCGGTCCGCGCCGCTGGCCAACGACCTGCACGGGTCACCCAGCAACCCTCACCCACGACCTGGGCGTCCGGGTGCTCACCTACTTCGGCCTCGACTCCTGCCCGGCGACCGCGGCCCTGGCCGCCCTGACCTGGCTGCCCGGCGGTTCGCACGTGCCGCGCGGCCTGCACGTTCCGGGCGGCGACCAGTGGCTCGTCCCGGCCCGCGGCCACGACGGCACTACGCGATGGACCTGCGGACGCGACCAATCCCACGGCACGGCGGCCACTGCGGCCGCCGCCGTCGGCCTGGTGACCGGGCGGCCACTCCACTCTGTTGGGAGCCACGGTGCGAACCACCCCGTCCTCCACAGGCGCGCGAAGTTCTCGAGAGGTCAGCGGCGTTCTCGGGGGTCAGCGGCGCAGGCCGTCCAGGAGGGCGAGGACGGCGGGCTCGGCCTCGGCGCGGGCGGCTTCGGGGTCGTCGGCGGCGGCGATGAGCAGCCCGGCCTCGCCCAGACCGGCGAGGACCACGTGGGCGAGCGTCCGGAGCGGGACGTCGTCGCGCAGCAGCCCGGCCGCCCGTCCCAGTTCCAGTCCTGCGGTCACCACGCCGAGGGCGTACCGCTGGTCGATCTCCCGCCACTCGGCCCAGCCGAGCACCGACGGCGCCTCGACCAGGCCGATGCGGGCCGTGTCCGATTCGACGCAGGAGCGCAGGTAGGTCCGCACCCCGCCTTCGAGGGCGGCCATCGGGTCGGTGCCGCCCAGGCCGTCGATCTCCGCGGAGATCTCCTCGATCAGCTCCTGCTGGAGTTGCTCGTACACGGCCCGGAACAGGTCCTTCTTGTCCTTGAAGTGGTGATACATGGCGCCCCGCGAGCTGCCGGCCCGGCCGACGATCTCCGGGGTGCCGACCGCCGCGTAGCCGCGCTCGGCGAACAGCGCGCGCGCCGCCGCGATCAGGTGGGCGCGGGTCGCTTCGGACTTCTCGGCCTGCCGGCTCATCGCTCGCCTCTCCAGGGGTGCACCGGCCGCCCTTTAAAACAGGCAGCCTGTTTGTTATCTTCGCTTCCATACGCATTCTCTCGACAAGGGACGTGGACATGAACGACGTACAGGCCGCCACCCGAGCGTGGTGGCGCGACGCGGACCTGGGCACGCGGCGCGAGATCGAGGTGCCGGGCGGGCGGATCGCGGTGTTCGAGGCGGGCGAGGGTGAGCCCGTGGTGTTCGTCCACGGCGTGCTGGCCAACGCCAACCTCTGGCGCCGGGTCGTGGCGCGGCTTTCGGACCGCTACCACTGCGTGACGCTGGACCTGCCGTTCGGCGCCCACACCGTGCCGACGCCCGGCGCCGACCTCACCCCGCCGGGCCTGGCCGCCATGGTCGCCGGCGCGATCGAGTCCCTGGACCTCGGGCCGGTCACGCTGGTCGGCAACGACAGCGGCGGCGCCGTCTGCCAGATCGTCGCGACGACCCGGCCCGAACTGACCGGCCGGCTCGTGCTCACCTCCTGCGACGCCTACGACAACTTCCCACCCGGATTCTTCGGCTATCTCAAGCTCGCGGCGCGCACCCCCGGAGCAACCGGGGCGCTGCTCACCAGCCTGCGGTTCCTTCCGGCGCTACGCCGGCTGCCGATCGCCTACGGATGGCTGGCCCGCCGCCCGCTGCCGCGCATGGTGACCGACTCCTACGTCCTGCCCGCCTGCCTGCACCGCGGCGTCCGCGACGACCTGCTCCGGGTGCTGCGCGGCCTGGACCCGCGGCACACCCTCGCCGCCGCGAAGCGGTTCGGGGCCTTCACCTCGCCGGTACTCGTCGCCTGGTCCGAACGGGACCGCTTCTTCCCCGCCGCCCACGCCGAGCGGCTCGCCGCCGACTTCCCCGACGCCCGGCTCGAATGGATCCCCGGGGCGCGCACCTTCTCGCCCGAGGACCAGCCCGACCGCCTGGCGTCCGCGATCGCCGGGTTCGTCCCGCAACGGGCCGCCCGGTGAACGACCGGCCCCTTCCCGAGCTGGACGGCGTCGAGCACCGGTTCGTCGACGTGGACGGCCTGCGCATGCACGTGGCCCTGGCCGGACGGGGCGAACCGATCGTTCTGCTGCACGGCTGGCCCCAGCACTGGTGGCAGTGGCGGCACCTCATCGGCCCGCTCGCCGAGCACCACCGGGTCATCTGCCCGGACCTGCGCGGCCTGGGCTGGACCGCCGCACCACCCAAGGGCTACAGCCCTGCCGCGATGGCCGACGACGTGATCGGCCTGCTCGACCGGCTCGGCGTGCGGGCCTTCGACCTGGTCGGACATGACTGGGGCGGAGCCGCCGGATACGTCCTCGCGCTCCGGTTCCCCGACCGCGTCAGGCACTTCGTCGCGATCAACACCGCGAACCCCTTCCTGCGGCCGACGCCGCGGGTCCTGCTGAACGGGCGCCGGTTGTGGCACATCGCCGCCAACGCCGCGGGCCACCGTCTGGCGGGCTCGGTGATACCGCGCTGGGCGCTGCGCCACTGGCCACACCGCCCCGCCGCGCTGACGCCCGAGGACCAGGGGGTCTTCCTGGCCCAGTTCCAGGAGCCCGCGCGGGTGCGCGCCACCGTCCGCTACTACCGGAACCTGCTGCTGCGGGAGATCCCGTCGCTGCTGGCGGGCCGGTACCGCTGGGCGCGGCTGACCCTCCCCACGCTCGTCCTGTCGGGCGATAAGGACCCGATCCTGCCCACCGGGCAGATGGCCGGCTTCGGCAGTCGCGCCGCCGACCTGCGCGTTGAACTCCTCGAAGACGTCGGACACTTCCCGGCCGCAGAGAACCCCAGCGAGGTCGCACAACGAGTCCTGAGATTCCTGGCGATCAATTCCCTACGACCATCCCCAGCCGAACCCCGCCCAGCGGCGCACCAGCACCACCCGACAGCCAACGCGGCGTCGAGCTAACGGGAGGCCGGGGACTGTCCGAAAGATCGGTCTGTCTCGTAGCCGGTGGTGACAGACAGTCCCGCAGGCCGGTGACCTGCTCTCCGCTGGCTGCGGGGTCAGGGCCGGGCAGGCACGGCCTCGGGCCCATGGAACAGGCCGGTCGCATGCTTGTTGGGTTCGTGGGGCAGGCCGGGGACCTGCCCCACGAGATCACCTGCTGCGTTTCCAGAAGGGGCGGCGGGTCGGGGGCTCGGTGGGCTCGGTGGGCTCGCCGATGAACTCGCCGAGGGATTGCACTGTGCGGGTCCAAAGGGCGTCGACCTCCTGCTTCGGGCTCTGGGGCGTGATGCGGAGCAGGGCGTGGCGAAGCGAGTCCAGCGTGCGGAGGTCCTCGGTGTCGGGGGCGAGATGCGTTCTCATGCGTTCGACGACGGACGTCAGCGCCGGGAGCACCTCTTGCCGCAGTCGGCCGATGCGGTGGTCGGTGTCATCCGGACTCGTGCGCAGCGACTCCAGCAGGCGTGCCAGTTCCTGCTTGTAGGGGTCGAGGTCGGGCGTTGGGGGGTGGCCTGGCGAGCCGTATGCGGGAGTGGCGCCGGCCGTGGGCGGTGCAGAGTCGCGGAGGAAGTCGGGCACGTCGCAGTCGTCGTGATCGTCGAAGGCGGCAGGGCGTCCGCTTGCCGGCGGAGAGACATGCGGGGCGGGTGGGCTGCCGGGAGTCGGGGCGCCGGCGACGGAACGCCTGCTTCGAGGAACGCTGCCCGGGGCGGCCGGCATGGGCGCGGCGCTCGAAGCAGGGGGCGCGAAGGTGGACGGGGGAGGGCCAGCGGGCGGGGGAGGCGGCGCGGCCATGAGCGGGCTCGCGGCCCCGTACGCCGCCGCGGGTGTGGACGCGGCCCAACCGTCCGGTGTCTCCACGGGCTGGACGACCTGGTGCGGTGCGCCGGACTCGGAAACGACCCGGCTGTCCACGGCGACGAAGGCGGTGAAGCGGCACAGGACACCGAACCGCAGCGAGGTGCTGACGATGCGGTGTTCGAGGTCCGGGGGTCCGCCGATGGTGTAGCGGTCTTCGAGGTCGCGCAGGTGTGCGCGCGCCCAGATCGATGTGGCGGCGGGGTTCCGGGTGATCGTCCCGGCCGCCTGCTGCCGCCAGGCGGTCCCGTCGGAGGCCGCGCCCTGGACGGTGACCGACCCCTGGGGCGCGCCCCGGAAGCGGCCCGTGATCACGAGCGGGACCCCCGGGAAGAGGGCGCCGAGGCGGGTGGGCGCCACCGAACCGGGGACGATCTCCAGGCCGTCGGCGTGCAGGGTGAGGCCCGTGGCGACGGGCGCGCCGATGCGGTGGTGGATGTGCTCCATGGCCTCGTCGAGGCGGTCCTCGGACTCGACCAGTTCGCAGCGGCCCTCACCGATCGCGGCCAGCCGGTTGAGGAAGCCCGCGTTCACCGCGCGGTCGATGCCGACGGTGTGGACGCGCACGCCGCGCAGCCGCGGGGCCAGATGGGCGAGGATCTGGTCCTCGTTGCCGACCTGCCCGTCGGTGATGAGGACGAGCACCCGGTCGCGGCCCGGGTCCGCGAGCAGGGTGCAGGCCTCGTCGAGCGGGGTGAGCATCTCGGTGCCGCCGCGGGCCTCCAGCGCGGCGAGGTGCTCGACCGCGCGGAACCGGTTGCGGTCCGTGCCCGGCACGAGGCCGGTGCCGAGATCGCGGGGGCGCTCGATGACGCTGTCGAAGGACAGGACGGTGAAGCGGTCCTCGCCGCGGAGCGTGTCGGCGATCCGCGCGGCGGCGCGCCGGGCGGCGACCATCTTCCAGCCTTGCATGCTGCCCGAGCGGTCGAGGACGAGGACCACGTCGCGGGGGCGCGGCCGGACGTCCCCGGAGGGAAGGACGGTCAGGCTGAAGGTCCCTTCGTCACCGGTCTCGTCGGGAGCCAGTGACAGGGCCGCGCTCTCCTGCGGGGCGAACCCCAACCGGAGGACGAAGTCTCGGTCGAGGCGCTCGCCGGGCCGGAGCCGGACCGTGGTGCGCTCGCCTTCGCCGTCCTCCGCCACCACGTGCAGGGCCGAGCGGATCTCGGTGAGCGGCAGCCCGGACGGGTCGATGTCGACGGTGACCGACAGCCGCACCGGGTTGGGGAACCCGGGCAGCAGCACGGGCGGGCTGATCCGGGACGCGTCCGGTACCGCGTCGGTGTCCTCGGCCACGCCGGCCCCCGCGGCCTCCTCGCCCAGCGGGATCCCCGGGATGTAGCGGGGCGCGACCACGAGCGGGAAGCGGAACGTGGCCGTCGAGGAGGATTCGTGCGGCAGCGGCTGGGTGAGCGCGAGCCGGATCGTGACGCGTTCGCCCGGCAGGATGTTGCCCACCTGCATGGTGAACACGTCCGGGCGGTCCTCTTCGGCGATGGCGGCGCGCTTGCCGGCCGCGATGGCGGCGCTGTAGTCCTGACGGGCCTGGCCGCGTTCCTTGAGCGTTCCCTCGATGACCCGGTCGTCCGCCTCCATGCGCAGTGCGGTCACCGCGGCGCGGTCGGGGAGCGGGAAGACGTAGGTCGCCTCCAGGGGGACGTCGAACGGGTTGCGGAAGCCCTGGACGACCTCGACGGCGGCGGCGAGCCCCGCGATCGAGGCGTGCACGCCGACGGAGTCGAGCGGCAGGTTGCCGCGGTCGGTGGTCAGTGCGCCGAGCCCGCCGCCGGGGGCCGGCGGCGTCTCTGGCTCGGGCAGCGGCAGGATGCGGACGGTCATTGCGGCCTCCGGGGAGGGTCGGCGGGCGGGCGGACGGAGTCTGCGGGGGAGGCGATGAGCCCTCGTGCGGCCAGGACGTCGAGCAGCGGCCGTGCGGCGGACTCGATGGCGCGGAGGTCCTCCGCGCTGAGCGCGCCGGCCTCCAGCAGCAGGGTGAGGTCGGGGGCGAGGCGGACGCCTTGCACCACCGGCGGGAGGGGCAGGGAGTAGTCGCCGGCCACGGCGGCGCGGCCGAACGACACATCGGGACGCGCGCTCCAGAAGCGTTCCTTGGGCGGTGTGTCCCCGTCGGCCCCGTCGGAGGCCCTGGTGGACGATCCGGCGTGCGCGGTCTCTGTAGCGGTATCGGACTCGGCGCCGGCCGCTGCCGGAGCGGGTGCGGGCACGGCGGTTTCCGGATCGGTCGCCTCGGGCGGGAGGGCGGCGATCCGTTCCAGTGTGGCGTCGGTCGCGGCGGCGAGTTCAAGCTGGATCTCGGCTATCGAGCGGCCCGCCGCCTGCCGCCGCTTGACCGCGACGAGCTGGAGGAGGTGGCGCGGGCCGTACAGCGCGGTGCGGCCCCGCCGGCCCGCGGGCGGGTCGACCAGTCCGATGGTGGTGTACCAGCGGATCAGCCGCTCGTTGGGCAGATCGCGGACCCGGCCGTTGACCTGCGCGGATGCGCCGGCGGCGAGAGCCGCGGCGGCGCGCTCCGCGAGTTCGCCGATCGTCCAGGTACCGTCCATGGATCCGATGATGACACTGTCACGATGACACTGTCAAATCGGCGAGGCCCGCGCTTGCCGTGCCGCCGACCGTGACCGGACGCGCCACCAGAAGATCGGACGAACCCCCTCCAAAACCGCTAATGACAACACTCGGGAAAAGCGTTCAAATAAGCGGAAGAATTGAGTTCGGTCGCCGGGTTCGATCTCTTGAAATTGCCAGTAAACACCTTCGGGAGGCTTTACCTTTTCCGGTATGAACGACCATCTCCTGGTCGAGGCGCTGCGCGAGCGCGATGCCGGTGCCCCGGCCGACATGTACGCCGCCTATGCCGATCGGCTCTACGCCTACTGCTGGTTCCAGTTGCGGGACCGTGACGCCGCACAGGTCGCACTGCGGGACACCTTCGTCGTCGCGGAGGCGCACATCGACAAGCTGCGGGACCCGGACCGGTTCGGCCCGTGGCTGTACGCCATCGCCCGGCAGGAGTGCATCCGGCGGTCGCCGGCCGAGGAACGTCCGCCCGATCTGCCGGTCGCCAGCCACGACCAGGAGGACGTCGACCAGAGGATCACGGCATGGGAGGCGGTGGCGGCGCTGCCGGCCGCCTCCAGGGAGATCCTCGAGTTGCGGGTGCGGCACCAGATGTCGATTCCCGACCTCGCCGCGATCCTGGACGTCCCGGCCAAGGAGGCCGAGGCGACCCTTGAACGCGCGCACACCGGGCTGGAAGCGGCGCTGACGGCCGACATCCTGGCCAAACAGGGGCCGTACGGCTGTGCCGAACGCGCCCGGCTGCTGCGTGAGCGGCATGGCGATCTCACCCCGGAACTGAGCGAACGGCTCATGGAGCATGCTCACGAGTGCTCCACATGCGGCGCGTTCCGGCCGCGTAGCGTGTCGGCGGCCAAGGTGTACGGGCTCCTCCCCGACGCGGACCCGCCCGACGAGCTGCAACTGCGGGTGATGAACTGCTTCATGGACCCCGAGCTCGTCGGCTACCGGCTGTTCGTCGCCACTCGCGTCACCGAGTTCACGCCGGCGGGCTTCCCTGTACAGCCGGGGCAGCCCACAGGGACCCTGCGTGCGCCTCGTCCTAAGAGGCGGCTCTCACCGCGACGGCGGCCGCGGGGCGAACGCGGCGTATTACCGCCGGACGGACTGGCCGCGCAAGCCGCGCGTGCCTTTGCCGTACTCGTCATCGTGGCGATTCTCTTCGGAGGTGGGATCGCCATTGTGCGGGGGCTCTTCAGCACGTCCGAGGACGCGGGTCCGGCCGGAACTCTCGCGCAGCCCCGTCCGAGCGCCATCCCCGGTCTCTCGCAGAAGCCGGTGCCGGACGGCCATTCGGGGGCAGCGGGCCGAAATGGCGTCGTGGACGTCGCACCCGTGTCCGCCACATTTCCGCTAGGGGCGCTGGGTTCTTCCGCGCCGCCCACGGCCCTGTACGCATCGCCTCCCGCGCCGGTGCCGAGCGGCCCTCTCCCGTCGTCGGAGAACCCGTCGGGGGCGCTCGCGGTCTCGCCGATGTACCTGGACATGGCCGGAGGGGCGGACGGCTCCGTGGAACTGCAGGCGGTGGGCGGCCCCGTGTCGTGGAAGGCCGAGACCTGGGGCGCGCTGCGGCTGGATCGGACCTCGGGACGACTCGAGACCGGGCAGGCCGTGACCGTCGCCGTGCACGTCTCCCGCCAATCGCGCTCGCGCGGAGAGGGCGGCATCAGGTTCCGGCCCGGTGGCATCGAGGTGTGCGTCACCTGGCGCGCCGCCGCGCCGGGCACTCCGGGCGAGGGCACTCCGGGTGAGGGCACTGACCCCACTCCGCCGCCGACAGGGCCCGGCACGGGCGCACCGTCGACTCCGCCGGAAACGGACGGACCCAGTGGCCCGTCCACGTCGCCAAGCTCGGATCCGCCTTCGTCGTCCGAACCGACGCAGCCGGCCCCGCCCACGACGTCCGATCCACCGCCGACCGGTGGCGAACCCGATCCACCGCCGTCTTCGGCCCCGCCCGCCTCTTCGGCGGCCCCCGGCTCGCCGACCTCTTCCGGTGGGAACGCGACGCCCGCGTGACGGACGTTCCGATTGTTGCCCGTCTCAACTACGCTTCGTAGGTGATCATTTGCGCTAAGTAAAACACGCCACGGGGAGGACGTGTTCATGGGACCGAGCGCAACACGGCCGCACCGTCGCGGAACCACTTCCTCCGCCAGGAACGCGACCCTCCGGTTGATGGCGTTCTCCGCCGGAATGGCGGTCGCCGTCAACTGGCTGGTGCCGCCGGCGTCCGCCCGCCCCGCGCAGCGCGCGGCGGGCAAGCCGGTCCCGAGCGCGCACGACGTCGAGAAGAGCAGGCAGCAGGCGAAGGACCGCGCCGCCGACATCGGACGGACGAAGGCCGAACTCGCCCAGGCCGACGGCGAACTGGACCGGCTGAACGCGACGGCCGAGTCGGCGGTGGAACGCTACAACGGGGAGCGGCTCAAGCTGGAACGGTCCCAGCAGACCTACCAGGGCACCCTGCGACGGCTGGCCGACGCGACCCGCAAAGTCGGAGAGGCGCAGGACCAGCTGGCGGCGTTCGCCGCGCGCGTCTACCAGGACGACACCGGCTATGACCAGGTGTCCTCCGCGATCTCCGGCCGGGGCGGGCCGCAGGGCTTCATGGACCGGGCCGGGATGGTCGAGGTGCTGGCCGGTCAGCGGACCGCGATGGTCCGCCATGTCGAGGCGTCCAAGACGGTCGCGGACGTCTTCCGGCGGCAGGCCGGGAGCGCGCTCCAGCAGCAGACGGCGGCGACCAGGGACGCCGAGCAGGCCAAGCGCCTCGCTCAGACGGCGGTCGCCGGGCAGCGGGCGTCCATCCAGCGGATCACCGACCGGAAGCGCGCGCTGGAGAAGCGGCTGGGCGAGGCCCGAGCGCGCGCGGCCCGGCTCGCGCGTGCGCGGGAACGCGCTCTAGAGGCGAAAGCGGCCGGCAAGGCCCGCGCGGGCCTGAAGACCGCGAACATCACCAGGCGCGGCGTGGCGGTCGCGGAGGCGGCGCTGCAATGGCTCGGCACCCCGTACTCGTGGGGCGGGGGCACTGCCGCAGGCCCAAGCCTGGGCGTCGACCAAGGAGCGGGCATCTTCGGCTTCGACTGTTCGGGCCTGTCCATGTACGCGTGGGGCAAGGCGGGCGTCCGGCTCGACCACTGGACGGGCACCCAGTGGACGTCGGGACCGCACGTCCCCACCGACAGGCTCCGCCCCGGCGATCTGGTGTTCTTCGCCACCGACACCTCGAACCCGAGCACCATCCACCACGTGGGCGTCTACATCGGCAACGGCCGGATGGTGGAAGCGCCCTACACGGGCGCGCGCGTGCGCATCTCCAGCATTCACCGGAGCGACCTGATCGGGGCGACCCGCCCTGCGGGCTGACCGCGAAGTCATGGGAGGCGACCGGACGGTCTTCTCGAGCAAGCGAGAACCCTCCCGCACGGTCTCCCGTACGGAAGGGTTCTGCGCGAGCGCTGGCGCGGGTACGGCGGGGAGCGGATCGGCGCCGTTCCGCGGCATCCGGGGCCGGCTCACCGGCCGGGCGCACCGGACGTGTGTCAGTGACCGCCCCGGTCGGCCTCGCGCTTGCGGGACCGCTCGATCTCGGCCTCGGCCTCGACCCGGCCCACCCAGCTGGCGCCCTCGACCGACTTGCCGGGCTCCAGGTCCTTGTAGACCTCGAAGAAGTGCTGGATCTCCAGCCGGTCGAACTCGGGGACGTGGTGGATGTCGCGCAGGTGCTCCATGCGCGGGTCGGTCGCCGGGACGCACAGGACCTTGTCGTCACCACCGGCCTCGTCGGTCATCCGGAACATCCCCACCGCGCGGCAGCGGATGAGGCACCCGGGGAACGTCGGCTCCTGGAGCAGCACCAGCGCGTCCAGAGGGTCGCCGTCCTCGCCCAGCGTGTCCTCGATGAACCCGTAGTCGGCCGGGTACTGCGTCGAGGTGAACAGCATGCGGTCGAGCCGGATGCGGCCGGTCTCGTGGTCCACCTCGTACTTGTTCCGCTGGCCCTTCGGGATCTCAATGGTGACGTCGAAATCCAAGATGTCCTCCGCTCCCTGCGCGGTCGCAGTGCATAGTCTTTCGGGGGTCTGTGCGGGCGAGGCGGGCCCCCACAGGGGTGAGTTCCCTTATATAAGGATGTCGCACGTTGGTGAGTGCTGAGTGGGAGAGGGGCGATGCCGTGCCCGTGCGCGGCCGTTCCCTCGCCGTACTGTCGCTGTCCCTCCTTAACGTTTTCGCCCTCGCCGCCGGGCTGGCAGTGGCGAAACTCACACCTGAGCGGCACCTGTCGCCGCAGCCGCCCAGCGTCGCGGAACGCGACCTGGTGCGGGCCTCGGCCGAGATCCCGGCCGCCGATCCCGCCGGCGGGCGGACGCCGGCCGCCCAGGCGCTGGCGGGCCGGCTGTCCGCGGTCATCGGCGGGCCCCAGGCGAAGATCAACGCCGTGGTCGTCGACGTGAAGACCGGCCGTCCGCTGTTCGAGCAACGCGCCGACCGGCCCGCCACACCGGCCTCCACGACGAAGCTGGCCACCACCGTCGCGGCGCTCGCCACAGTGGGCCCCTCGCACCGGATCACCACCCAGGTGGTGCGCGGCACCGGCGGCGGGATCGTACTGGTCGGAGGCGGGGATCCTACCCTGACGGCCCTTCCCGCGCGCGCGGACGCGGGCCACCCGCCCTATGCGTCGCTCCTTGACCTCGCCAAGCAGACCGCCACGGCCCTTAAGGCGTCCGGTGTGACGCGTGTACGCGTGGACTACGACGCGTCCGCGTACCAGGGCCCGCGTACAGCAGTCGGGTGGAAGCCCAACTATCTGCCGGAGGGGGAGTTGGCGCCGGTCACGGCCTTGACGGTCGACGAGGGGCGCATGTCTCCGGCCGATTCGTCCAAGCGCTCCCGTGTCGCGGACCCGCCATCCGCAGCCGCGGCCATCTTCGCGCGCCTCCTGACCAGGAACGGTGTGGCGGCCAAGGCCGGACGCAAGGCCACCGCACAGCAGAGTGCCGCGCGCTTGGGCGCGGTGCAGTCTCCGCCGCTGTCCGCCCTGGTCGAGCATCTGCTGACCGAGAGCGACAACGACGTGGCGGAGGCGGTGGCCAGGCAGGTGGCGCTCAAGCTGGGGCGTCCGGCGACGTTCGCGGATGCGGCGCAGGCGGTGCGGCAGACCCTGGCCAAGCTGGGCGTCACGCAAGGGGTGTCCGTCAATGACGGCAGCGGCCTGTCGCCGCGGAACCGCATCACGCCGCTCGCGCTCGCCCGCATCATCGCGCTCGCGGCCGATCCGGCGCACCCGCAGCTGCGTTCGGTCATCACCGGCCTGCCCATCGCCGGGTTCTCCGGAACCCTGAGGCCGCCGCGCTACACCGTCGCGGCCAGCCAGGGCGGCGCCGGCGTCGTGCGCGCGAAGACGGGCACGCTGGCCGGGGTCAGCACGCTGGCCGGGCTGACCTACGACGCCGACGGCCGGCTGCTGACGTTCGCCTTCATGGCGGGGGACGGGAAGGGCCCGGTGGATCCGGGCAAGCTCGACCAGCTCGCGGCGGCCGTCGCCACGTGCGGCTGCTGATCGGAGTGTGGGCGGGGCCGTACGGGAGATAACCAGAACGGTTGTTCGTTGAACGATCGTGCAGGGGCGCTCCGGCGCCGTGTCCGAAAAGTACGGTGGAGCACATGAGCGCCTCAATGATCGACTGGAATGTGGCGGTCCAGGCGGGAACGCGTCTGGTGCGGCCCGGACCGCAGGTCAGCCACGAAGAGGCCCGCGAGGTGGTGGCGCAGCTGCGGGAGCTGTCCAAGGACGCGCACGGGCACGTGCGGGACTTCACCGGCATGGCCTCCGAGCTCGATCCGGACCCGGCGACGGTCGTGGACAGGCCCGGATGGATCCGCGCCAACGTGGACGGCTTCCGGGTGGTGCTGGAACCGCTCATGGAGCAGATGTCCGAGCGCAAGGGCCCCGGCCCATGGGGCGGCGCGGGCAACGTGGTGGTGCAGGCGGTCGGCTCGCGTGTCACCGGTATGCAGGTGGGCGCGATCCTGGCCTACATGGCCAGCCGTGTCCTCGGGCAGTACGAGCTGTTCCTGCCGCCGGACCCGTCCGGGCGCGCCCCCACGGGACGGCTCACGCTGGTGGCGCCCAACATCGTCCATGTGGAGCAGGAGCTCGGCGTCCACACCCGCGACTTCCGGCTGTGGGTGTGCCTGCACGAGGAGACGCATCGCGCGCAGTTCACCGGGGTTCCGTGGCTGCGCGAGTACGTGCAGGACCAGATGACCCAGTTCCTGTTGGCGTCCGACCTGGACCCCGGCGTGATGCTGGACCGCATCCGGGACGCGGCGGAGGCCGTGGCCGACGCCGTGCGCGGCGGGGACGCCAACCTCATCGACGCGATCCAGACCCCCGAGCAGCGCAAGATCCTGGACCGGCTGACCGCCGTGATGACCCTGGTCGAGGGGCACGGCGACTACGTGATGGACGCGGTCGGGCCGGAGGTCGTGCCCTCGGTGGAGCAGATCCGCGCCCGCTTCCAGGGGCGCCGTGACGGCGGCTCCAAGCTGGACAAGACGATCCGGCGCCTGCTCGGCATCGACCTGAAGATGAAGCAGTACGCGGAGGGCTCCCGGTTCGTCCGGCGGGTCGTCGCGGAGGCCGGCATGAGCGGGTTCAACCAGGTGTGGCAGTCCCCGGAGACCCTGCCCACGCACGACGAAATCAAGGAGCCCGCCCGCTGGATGGACCGGGTCATCGGCCCGCGCGCCATCGACGTGGTCCCGCCGGAGGCCAGCGAGGCGTGAGGTCCCCGATGGCGCCCTCGCAGAGGCGTGCCACCGGGGCATGAATGCGGATGCCGCTTCCGCCGCATGGGGACCTCCGGTGGTAGACGTTTCCCATGGGGCCTGATCCGGCGGTGGCGGCGGTACGGCTGGAGGTGCGGCGCGTTCTGGCCGACCTGCCTGCCGGAAGCATGGTGCTCGCCGCCTGTAGCGGCGGCGCGGATTCGCTGGCGCTGGCTGGAGCCCTCGCCTTCGAGGCGCCCAGGGCGGGCCTTCACGCGGGTGGAATCACCATCGACCACGGCCTGCAGGACGGTTCGGGCGCGCGCGCGGACGCGGTCGTGCGCACGCTCGCCGACCTCGGTCTGGACCCGGCCGGCTCTATCGCCGTCACCGTGGACGGCGAGGGAGGGATGGAGGCCGCGGCCCGCAACGCCCGCTACGCGGCTCTGGACGGGGCCGCTGATCGCCTCGGAGCGGCAGCGGTGCTCCTCGGTCACACCCGGGACGATCAGGCCGAGACGGTCCTGCTGGGGCTGGCGCGCGGTTCGGGGACCCGTTCCCTCTCGGGAATGCCCACGTCCTTGAGGCGCCCCTCGGCTCGTGGTGAGGTTCTGTATCTCCGTCCCTTGCTGGAGTTGGACCGGGCCACCATGCGCAGGGCCTGCCTGGCGATGGGCCTGGAACCCTGGGACGACCCCCACAACGACGATCCCGCCTACACGCGCGTGCGCGTGCGCCACGAGGCTTTGCCCGTCCTGGAGGCGACGATCGGGCCGGGTGTGGCCAAAGCCCTAGCGCGAACCGCCCGGATGCTGCGCGAGGACGCCGACGCCTTGGACGATCTGGCCGCGCGCGCGTACGAGGAACTCCGATCCGTCGAGGACGGCCACGGCCTCGCCCTCCGCGTCGACGGTCTCGAAAGACTGCACAGAGCCGTCCGTACGCGGGTGTTGCGGATGGCCGCGGTCAAAGCCGGCAGCCCACCGGGTACGCTCGCGGCCGTCCATGTCGATGCAATGGATCGGCTGGTCACGGCCTGGCACGGCCAGCGGCACGTCGATCTGCCCGGGGGTCTTCGAGCGTTCCGGCGGTATGGGAGGCTGCTGTTCGGCCCGGTTTGACGCCGTGCCGTGTGCGACCCGTCACATGGCGTGTCCGCCGCGGCAAGGCGTCCGTCCCGCGCGGGCGGGCGAAGTCACAGCGATGAGGGTGGGGTTGTGGACGAGAAGGACCTGGGCAACGACCTGGCGAAGGTGCTGATCCCCGAGGCCGACCTGCAGGCGAAGGTGCGCGAGCTCGCCGCCCAGGTCGACGCGGACTACGCCGGCAAGGACCTGCTCCTCGTCGGCGTCCTGAAGGGCGCCGTCATGATCATGGCGGACCTGGCGCGGGCGCTGCACTCGCCGGCCTCGATGGACTGGATGGCCGTGTCGTCCTACGGTTCGGGCACCAAGTCGTCCGGCGTGGTCCGCATCCTCAAGGACCTGGACACCGACATCCTCGACCGCCATGTGCTCATCGTGGAGGACATCGTCGACTCGGGTCTGACGCTGTCGTGGCTGGTCAGCAACCTGCTCTCGCGCGGGCCCGCGTCCCTGGAGATCTGCGCGCTGCTGCGCAAGCCGGAGGCGGTGACGGCCGACCTCGACGTGAAGTACATCGGCTTCGACATCCCTAACGAGTTCGTCATCGGGTACGGGCTCGACTATGCGGAGAAGTATCGGAACCTTCCGTTCGTGGGGACGCTGGCACCGCACGTGTACGGCGGCGACGGTGCCTGAGGCCGTGGCCTCCGCGTCCTCCGCGCGCGCCGCCTGGAACCCCCAGGGAACAAGCGGCCGTGACGGATCGTTGCAAAGGTCGTTGACGGGTATATGGAGAGGATCAGGAGATCGGCGCTGGCTGCGTCTCCTGTGCCCTGCGGTGTACCGTCGTTATCCCGGGCCCTCGGGCCGGGGAACCAGGTGAGGGAGACCGCCATCGACGGGTCCGGAGCGATGGGCCTTTTGTTGGTCGCAGTGGCGTCCGCCCCCCGGGACGGGCGAGGATCGCACACAGATCGTTGGTCAGGAGGGACGGGCCCCGTAGGGGTAACCGGATAAATGGACGTGAAGCGCTATTTTCGCGGGCCGCTGCTGTGGATCCTGCTGTTCGGCCTCTTGGTCGCCCTGGTGATGTGGGGCGTCAACCCCGGCCGCTCGTTCGAGAAGACCGACACCTCGAAGGTGGTCCAGGAGATCCAGGCGGGACAGGTGAAGTCCGCCAAGATCGTCGACAAGGACCAGCGGATCGAGGTCACGCTCAAGAACGGCAAGCAGCAGCAGGCCTCCTGGGTCGACGGCCAGGGCCTCCAGCTGCAGAACCAGTTGCAGAAGCAGGCCGACGCCAAGCAGTTGCCCGGCGGTTACAACGTTGATGTCCCCAAACAGAGCTTCTTCCTGAATCTGCTGTTCAGCCTGCTGCCCATCGTGGTCATCGTGCTGATCTTCCTGTTCATCATGAACCAGATGCAGGGCGGCGGCTCGCGGGTGATGAACTTCGGGAAGTCGAAGGCGAAGCTCATCACCAAGGACACCCCCAAGACCACCTTCGCCGACGTGGCCGGGGCCGACGAGGCCCTGGAAGAGCTGGAAGAGATCAAGGACTTCCTGCAGAACCCGGCGAAGTTCCAGTCGATCGGCGCGAAGATCCCCAAGGGCGTGCTGCTGTACGGCCCGCCCGGCACCGGCAAGACGCTGCTCGCGCGCGCCGTGGCCGGCGAGGCGGGCGTGCCGTTCTACTCGATCTCCGGCTCGGACTTCGTCGAGATGTTCGTCGGTGTGGGCGCCTCCCGCGTCCGCGACCTGTTCGAGCAGGCCAAGACCAACGCGCCGTCGATCATCTTCATCGACGAGATCGACGCCGTCGGCCGGCACCGCGGCGCGGGCCTCGGCGGCGGCCACGACGAGCGCGAGCAGACGCTGAACCAGCTGCTGGTCGAGATGGACGGGTTCGACGTCAAGGGCGGCGTGATCCTGATCGCGGCGACCAACCGTCCCGACATCCTCGACCCGGCGCTGCTGCGTCCCGGCCGGTTCGACCGGCAGGTCACCGTGGACCGTCCCGACCTGGAGGGCCGCAAGGGCATCCTGCGCGTGCACGGCCGCGGCAAGCCGTTCGCCCCGGACGTCGAGCTGGACATCATCGCGCGCCGCACCCCCGGCTTCACCGGTGCGGACCTGGCGAACGTCATCAACGAGGCCGCGCTGCTCACGGCGCGCTTCGACCGCAAGCTCATCGACATGGAGACCCTCGAGGAGGCCATCGACCGCGTCATGGCCGGGCCCGAGCGCAAGACCCGGGTGATGTCGGAGAAGGAAAAGAAGATCATCGCCTACCACGAGGGCGGGCACGCTCTGGTGGCGCACGCGCTGCCGAACTCCGACCCCGTGCACAAGGTGACGATCCTGCCGCGCGGGCGCGCGCTGGGGTACACCATGACCCTGCCGATGGAGGACAAGTTCCTCACTACGCGCTCGGAGATGACCGACCAGCTGGCCATGCTGCTGGGCGGGCGCACCGCGGAGGAACTGGTCTTCCACGAGCCGACCACCGGCGCGGCCAACGACATCGAGAAGGCCAGCTCCATCGCCCGCAACATGGTGACCGAGTACGGCATGAGCGAGCGCCTCGGCGCCCGCAAGTTCGGCACAGGGCAGGGCGAGGTCTTCCTGGGCCGCGACATGGGCCACGAGCGGGACTACTCCGAGGACATCGCCTCCGCGATCGACGACGAGGTGCGCCGCTACATCGAGGCCGCGCACGACACCGCGTGGGAGATCCTCGTGGAGTACCGGGACGTCCTGGACGACCTGGTGGTCAACCTGATGGAAAAGGAGACCCTCTCCAAGGAGATGGTGCTGCGGATCTTCGCGCCGATCCAGAAGCGGCCGCACCAGAACTCCTACACCGGTTACGGCAAGCGCCTCCCGTCGGACCGTCCGCCGGTGCTGACGCCGAAGGAGCTGGCGCTGCTCGGTCCGCAGGACATGACCGACCTGACCAAGAACAACGGCCAGGGCAGCGGCGTCTCCTCCGAGTCCGCCGACCCGGCCCCGGGCGAAAGCTGACCGCCTTGGCCATCCCCTACGACGAAGAGCCGGTGCGGGAGGACCCCCCGGGGTTCGACCACGCGCGGATCGAGAAGGCGGTGCGCGAGATCCTGTTCGCGATCGGCGAGAATCCCGACCGCGACGGGCTCCGCGACACCCCGGCGCGGGTCGCGCGCGCCTACGCCGAGCAGTTCGCCGGCCTGCGGCAGACGCCGGAGGACGCGCTCACGACGGTGTTCGACGCCGACCATGAGGAAATGGTCCTGGTGAAGGACATCGAGGTGTACAGCGTGTGCGAGCACCATCTGGTGCCGTTCCACGGAGTGGCCCACGTCGGGTACACGCCCAACAAGAAGGGGCAGATCACCGGCCTGTCGAAGCTGGCCCGGCTGGTCGACGTGTACGCGCGTCGCCCGCAGGTGCAGGAGCGGCTGACGAGCCAGGTGGCGGACGCCCTGATGAGCGTGCTGGAGCCGCGCGGCGCGATCGTGGTGATCGAGGCGGAGCACCTCTGCATGACCATGCGGGGGGTGCGCAAGCCGGGGGCCAAAACGGTCACCTCGGCCGTGCGCGGAGATTTCCGTGATCACCCGGAGACGCGGGGCGAGGCGATGAGCCTGATTCTGGGCCGCGCCTGACCCGACCCCCTCTCCTTGTTCGTCCGAACCGCCGAACGGGCCTCAGCGTCGAGCTGAGGCCCGTTCGGCGTGTGACGGGTGAGCCGTGACGGACGACCGGGCGGTGGGCGCGGACGGCGAACCCGGGCCCAAGGCATAGGGTTGGCGGTATGGCCAGTGCCGCAGTTCCGGGTCTGCCCCAGCCGGGGCGATGCCTCGTCATGGGCGTGGTCAACGTCACACCGGACTCGTTCTCCGACGGCGGATCCTGGTTCGACCCGGAGAAGGCCGTCCGGCACGGGCTGGACCTCGTCGCCGAGGGCGCCGACATCGTCGACGTCGGCGGGGAGTCCACGCGTCCGGGGGCCCAGCGGGTGTCGCTGGACGAGGAACTGCGCCGCGTGGTGCCCGTCATCGAGGCGCTCACCGAGGAGAACGTCCCGGTCAGCGTCGACACCATGCGCGCGGAGGTGGCGGAGGCCGCCGTCGCCGTCGGCGCCCGGCTGGTGAACGACGTGAGCGGCGGGCTGGCCGATCCGGACATGCCGCGCGTCGTGGCCGCGGCCGGCGTCCCCTACGTGGTGATGCATTGGCGCGGCCACAGCCACGACATGCAGACCAGGTCCGTCTATGCCGACGTGGTCCGCGAGGTGCGCGAGGAGCTGCTGCACCGCGTCGACGCCGTCCTGCGCGAGGGCGTCGACCCGTCCATGGTCGTGCTCGACCCCGGGCTGGGATTCGCCAAGAGCCCCACCGCCGGGCACAACTGGGCCTTGCTCGCCCATCTGGACGAGTTCATCGGCACGGGCTACCCGATCCTCGTCGGAGCCTCCCGCAAGAGCTTCTTCACGACCCTGCTGGCCGAGCCGGACGGGACGCGCCGCCCGTTCGCCGAATGCGATGACGCCACCGTCGCCGTCACATCCCTTGCCGCGACGGCCGGTGCGTGGTGCGTGCGCGTGCACCGGGTACGTCCGAACGTGGACGCCGTACGGGTGGCGGCCGCGATCGAGGCCGCCCGACCCATGCACCCCGGGAGCGACCACGTATGAGCCGTGCAGTGAACCGCGCCGACCTGGAAGAGGTCCACGCCGAGTTCTACGCCGCCTTCGAAGCGGCGGACTTCGACCGCATGTCCGCCGTGTGGGCGGACGGCCCCTACGCGGCGGGCGTCTCATGCGTCCATCCCGGCTGGACCATGCTGCGCGGACGTGACGAGGTCCTGCGCTCGTGGGCCCTCATCATGGCCAACACCACCTACATCCAGTTCGTGCTGACCGACGTCGAGACGGACGTCTACGGCGACCACGCCGTGGTCACGTGCAAGGAGAACGTCCTCACCGCGGACGAGGACACCGAGGCGGGTTTCCTCGCGGGAGGAAGCATCGTGGCCACGAAACTGTTCGTACGGGTCGACGGGCAGTGGCGGCTGCTGCTGCACCACGGTTCGCCCGTCCTCAACTCCGCGGATGCAGAGGAAGAATGAGCCTGGACCGCACAGACCTGGACCGCATAGAAGTGCGCGGCCTGCGCGCCCGGGGACGGCACGGCGCGCTGCCGGCCGAGCGGGAGCTCGGGCAGGAGTTCGTGGTGGACGTCTCGCTCGGCCTCGACACCCGTCCGGCCGCGGAGACCGACGACCTGTCGCGTACCGTCGACTACGGCACACTGGCCGGGCGGCTTGTGGCCGCGGTCGAGGCGGACCCCGTCGACCTGATCGAAACGCTGGCCGACCGGCTCGCGAAGATATGTCTGGAGGACCCGGCGGTGGCGGAGGCCGAGGTCACCGTCCACAAGCCGAGCGCCCCGGTGCCGCACCCCTTCACGGACGTCGCCGTGAAGATCAGGAGGAGTCGCCCATGACAGCGTCCGACCGCATGCCCGACCGCACCGCGACCGGCGGCCACATGCTGGTCCAGCACCGCGTGGTGTTCTCGCTCGGCAGCAACCTCGGCGACCGGCTGGACAACCTGCAGGAGGCGGTCGACGCGCTGTTCGACGCCCCCGGCCTGGAGTACGTGGCGTGCTCCCCGGTCTACGAGACGCCGCCGTTCGCGCCGCCCGGGGAGACGATCCCCGAACAGGGCGACTACCTGAACATCGTGGTCGTGGCCGACACCCGGCTGCCACCCGAGAACCTGCTCGAGCGGGTCCTCAACATCGAGAACTCCCTGCGCCGCGTCCGCGAGGTCCGCTGGGGGCCGCGCACGCTCGACATCGACATCGTGGTGTTCGGGGACATCTCCTCCGACGACCCCGACCTGACCCTGCCGCACCCGCGCGCGCACGAGCGGGCGTTCGTGCTCGTGCCGTGGGCCGACATCGAGCCGGACGTGCTGCTGCCGGGCCACGGCCGCGTGGGCGACCTGGCGGAGGCCAAGCAGGCGGAAGGGGGCCCGTCGGCCGTTCGCCGCCGGAGCGATCTGACTCTGCAGCAGCCTGCATGAAGCCGTCCCGCCCGCTGTTCCTCGTCGCCCTCGTGATCGTCGTGGCAGTGATCACCTGGGCGGTGCTGCGCTCCGCGTACGTCTCGCTGCCGCCCCTGCCGTGGACGGCGGTGCCGACGCTGCTGCTGCTGGCGCTCGGTGAAGGGTTCACCGGGTACAACCTGCTGCGCCGCATCCGCCGCAAGCCGAACACGAAGCCGGTGGAGCCGCTGGCGGTCGCGCGCACGGCCGCGCTGGGGAAGGCCAGCGCGCACACCGCGGCGCTGATCGCCGGCGTCTTCGCCGGTTTCGCCGCGGGCCTGGCGGACTCGCTGGACAAGTCGACTCCGCGGCACGACTTCTTCGTCAGCCTCGGCACGTTCCTGGCGGCCGTGGTGCTGGTGGGCGCCGCGTTCTTCCTGGAGTACGCGTGCCGCGTACCGAAGGACCCCGACGAGGAGCAGCGCGACCGGAACGCCTCCCGGGCGTGACCCGGGGTCTCCGGTGGGCGCCGCTACTTGTCGATGTCGCCGACGACGAAGAACATCGAGCCCAGGATCGCGATCATGTCGGCGACCAGGTTGCCGGGCAGCAGTTCCGCCAGCACCTGGATGTTGTTGAACGAGGCGGACCGCAGCTTCATCCGCCACGGCGTCTTCTCGCCCCGGGACACCAGGTAGTAGCCGTTGATGCCGAGGGGGTTCTCCGTCCAGGCGTAGGTGTGCCCCTCGGGCACCTTCAGGACCTTCGGCAGCCGCTGGTTGATGGGTCCGGGCGGCAGTTCGCCGAGCCTGTCCAGGCACGCGTCGGCGAGGTCCAGCGACGCGTACACCTGGTCCAGCAGGCACTCGAAGCGGGCGAGGCAGTCCCCTTCCCGCCGGGTGACCACCCGCACGTCCAGTTCGCCGTAGGCGAGGTACGGCTCATCGCGCCGCAGGTCGAAATCGACTCCGGACGCCCGCGCGAGCGGCCCCGACACGCCGTACTGGAGGATCTGCTCCCGCGTGAGCACTCCGACGCCGCGTGTGCGCGCGCGGAAGATCTCGTTGCCCATGATGAGATCGGCGATGTCGCCCATGCGGGAACGGACCTCGGAGACCGCCGTCCGCGCGCGCGCCGTCCACCCGGCGGGCAGCTCGTCCTTCAAGCCGCCGACACGGTTGAACATGTAGTGCATGCGGCCGCCGGAGATCTCCTCCATCACCCGCTGCAACGTCTCCCGCTCGCGGAACGCGTAGAAGATCGGCGTGATCGCGCCCACCTCCAGCGGGTACGAGCCCAGGAACATCAGGTGGTTCAGGACCCGGTTGAGCTCGGCGAGCAGCGTCCTGGTCCACACCGCGCGGGTCGGCACCTCCATGCCGAGCATCCGCTCGACGGCGAGCACCACGCCGAGCTCGTTGGAGAACGCGGACAGCCAGTCATGCCGGTTGGCCAGCACGATGATCTGCCGGAAGTCCCGCACCTCGAAGAGCTTCTCGGCGCCCCGGTGCATGTAGCCGACGATGGGCTCGGCCGCCGAGATCCGTTCGCCGTCCAAGGTCAGCCTCAACCGGAGCACCCCGTGCGTGGAGGGGTGCTGGGGGCCGATGTTCAACGTCATGTCCTCGGTCGCGAGCTCCTTGGCGCCCGCACCGATGCCGACTATCCGCTCGGTGGTCATGGTCGCGTCTCCGCCGCTCCGGTCACCGCTTCATGGTCCCATGGCGAGCGGTGGGCGTTATCCGATTGACTAGGGGGTGATGAACCCCAGCCAGAGCGGTCACCCGCAGGATCCCGCGGAAGCGTCACCGGCCCGGCCCGGCTTCGTACCGGGCGCGGGCGGGCAGGCACCCCCCGTGGACGGACGGCAGATGGGCGCCCACCCGCAGCAGCCGGGAGCGCCGGTCGCGGCGCCGCCGACCTACCGGGCCGACCAGGCGTTCGCCCCCGGAGGCGGGCTCCAGTGGTCGACGATCTCCGGACGCCACGCGCCGCACCGGCTGTTCACGGCCGTGCTGTGGGCGGTTCCGGTCGGTGCTCTGGGCGCGTACGCGGTGTGGCTGAACGGGGGCGCGGTCGCGGCCGTCATGTGGATCGCGGCCGTGCTGCTGGCTACCGCCGTCACGTGGGTCGTCGCCGAGCTCGACCGCAGGTCGTTCGGATATGTCGAGCGCGCGGAAGACCTCGTCGTGACCCATGGTGTGCTCGTCAAGCGGCTCATCGTCGTCCCTTATGGCCGCATGCAGTTCGTGGACGTGACCGCGGGGCTTCTGGAGCGGTGGATGGGCATCGCCACGGTCCGCCTGCACACGGCCGCCGCGGCGACCGACGCGGCCATTCCCGGGCTGCCCGCGCTGGAGGCCGCTCACCTGCGCGACCGCCTCGCCCAGAAGGGCGAGGCCAGGAGCATGGGCCTATGAGCCGCCCTTACGGCCCGCCGTACGGGGCACCTGGTCCTTACGGGCCGCAGCGAGGCCCGTACGGTCCGCCCGGACAGCCGTCCTACGGGCAGCCTCGTCCGCCTTACGCTCCGCCTCGTCCGCCCTATGGGCCTCCATACGCCTACGGACCGCCGCCCGGTTACCGGCCGCCTCCGCCTCCGATCCGGTTCTCGGAGGGGACGCACCGGCTGCACTGGTCGACGGCGCCGTTGCGCGCCTTCGTCTTCCTCATCATCTACTTCGTGCTGCTCGGGTTCCCGCTGCTGCTGACCCAGACGCACAACGGCGTCGCGCTGGAGCTCACGCCCGAAGTGGTGACGCGCTTCCTCGTGGTGTCGGTGGTCATGACGGCGGTGGCGATCGGGTCCGGCCTGTGGACCTGGCTGGCCCTGCGCTTCCGCGTCGACGGCGACGACCTGGTGGTCGAGACGGGGCTTCTCCAGAAGCGCGCGCGCCGCATCCCGCTCTCTCGGATCCAGGCCATCGACGTCGTCCGTCCCCTCGTGACGCGGGTGTTCTCGCTGGCGGAGGTTCGGGTCGAGCTCGCGGGCGGCGAACAGAGCGAGATCGCGCTGCGCTACCTCGGGCGCCACTCCGCCCAGCAGTTGCGCGCCGAACTCCTCGCGCGCGCGGCCGGTCTCCCCGGGCACACGCCCGAGGCGCCGGAACGGCACATGTGGCGCGTCCCGTTCGGGAACCTGCTCGCCTCGCTGCTCCTCCGGCTGCCGGTGCTCGGTACGGGAGTGCTCTTCTTCGCGACGCTGGTGTTCCTCGTGGTGTACGCCGAGGGCGGCATCCTGGCGGTCACGGTCCCCATCGTGCTCGGGCTCATCCGGGCCGTCATCGCGCCGCTGGTGATGTACGCCAACTTCACGGTCGCGATGTCACCGGACGGGATACGGCTGCGGTACGGGCTGCTCGAGACGCGGATGCAGACGCTTCCGCCCGGCCGCATCCAGGCCGTCAGCATCATCGAGCCGGCGATCTGGCGCCGGGTCGGATGGGCCCGCGTCGAGGTCACCGTCGCCGGCTACGCGGGGGAGCGCCAAGCGCTGTCCTCGACGCTGCTGCCGATCGCGCCCAGGCACGTCGCCATGCACCTCGTCTCGCAGGTCTTCCCCGGCACCCAGGTCGATGCCGTGCCGCTCGTCCCCGCATCGTCGAAGTCGATCGCGATCGACCGGGCGGACGGCGCCGGTTCCGACGACGTGGTCTTCGTGGCGCGGCACGGATGGCCCTGCCAGCGCACCGATGTGATCGCTCATGCGCGCGCGCAGAGTGTCCGGCTCACCGTGAACCCGTTCCAGCGCCTGTTCGGCCTGGCCACCGTCCACGTCGACGCGCCGCCGGGACCCGTCCAGGTGGCCGCGGCCGACCGGGAGCTCGGCGAGGCCCGCGCGATCGTCGAGTCGACCGCCCGCCGGGCCCAGGCGGCCCGCAGCGCCGGCGGCGACCCCGCCCACTGGGCCGCCCGCTGACGGACCCGGTTATCCACAGAACGACATTCCACTTCCCCGCCCGTCCGGGCCCGTCGACCATGAGTGGTGTCGGTCGGGATCTCGAAGGGGTCAGGAGGACGTCGTGAACAGTTCGCGGACGCGTGCGGCGAAGCCGGTCGGGAACGAGGTGTTGCCGTTGTGGCCGCCGGGGAACTCCTCGATGGGACGTCCGAGCAGCGCCGACAACTCGACGGCGCACTGGTGGTTCCAGGCCTTCTTGGAGTCCTTACCGGCGGCGGGGATGATCCGGGTGTGCGCCGCCGCGGCGGCGACCTCGGCCGGGCCGAGCGTGTCCATGCGGCACTGGGGGATGTCGTTGGCCAGGTAGTAGCCGAAGTTCGCCGCCCGCTCCTCGGTCATCGGGGCGGCGACGACGCCGGCCTCGGTCTCGATCCGGGCGGGGTCCAGGCCGGTGAGCGCCGCGGCCGCGGGCACGGCGGCACGCCAGCCGCCCGTCCGGTACAGGTCCTCGATCTCGCCGAGCCGGCGTTCGATGTCGGCGCGGTCGGCGGCCGACAGCAGACCGGGGGTCGCGGGGTCGTGGGCGATGAGGGCGGAGAGCTGTCCGGGGTGCGCCGCCGCCAGGTGGAGTCCATAGAGGGCGCCGAGGCTGCACCCCAGCATCAGGGCGGGCTCGTCGGTCAGCTCGGCGAGCAGGTGGTGGACGTCCTCGGCGTGCATGGCGGGCGTCACCGGGAGGGAGGGATCGTCCACCGCCGTCCGGGAAAGGCCCCGGCGGTCGTAGGTGACGACCGTGTAGTGCCCGGCGAGCCGGTCGACGAGATCGGCGGTCCGGTGGGCGTCGCCCTCGCCGCTCTGGCCGATGATCAGCAGCGGGCCGTCACCGCGGACCTCGTAGTACACCTTCGCGCCGGGCACCTGCAGCATCGCGGCCGTGGTCGCGTTCATCGGGTCCTCCTGAGGAGTGGGTCGAGCCCTCGGTAAATACATCTCTATAGATACATCTAAAGAGATGTATCTGTCCAGATGTAAGTTGGGAGGTGTGAACGGAGTCGAGTTGTTCCTGCTGGGGCGGACGCTGATGAAGATCGGGGAGGAGGCGATGCCGGCGCCGCGCGGCGGTCCGGCGGGCGGCACCCGCGCGGTCCTGATCGTGCTGAGCGACATCGTCGACCATCCGGACAGCGCGATCGGGGAGATCGCCGAGCGGACCGGGCTGCCGCAGAGCCAGGTCTCCACCGCCGTCGCGCGGCTCAGGAAGACCGGGTCGGTGGTGACCGCCCCCGACCCGGACGACCGCCGCCGCTCGCTGGTCCGCAAGGCCGACGAGGTCTCCGAACGCGTGGCCGAGGTGCGGGCCGCCACCATCGACGCCGCCCTGACGGCGGCACTGGGCGGAAGGGAGCACCTCACGGAGGTGGCGGACGCCCTCGACACCCTGTCCCGCCACCTCGCACCGGGAAACCGCGCGTCCCGGCGCCATCCCTGACCCGCCCCGGCCGTGGTGTCGCGTTTGGGGGGTGTGCGGGGGAGGCGCCCTATTGTCTGGGGGTGAGCGATTTTGGGTACGAGCCGTGGTCGGCGGAGTTCGTGGCGAACCCCTATCCGGTGTTCGCGACGCTGCGGGCCGAACGGCCGGCGTTCTTCCACGAGCCGACCGGGCAGTGGGTGGTCAGCCGGTACGAGGACGTCGACGCGCTGCTGCGGGACAGGCGGCTCGGCCGTTCCTACCTGCACGTGGCCGGGCACGAGGAGTTCGGGCAGCAGCCGGAGGCGGAGTTCCTCAAGCCGTTCTGGGACCTCGTCCGGGCGGGGATGCTCGACGTCGAGCCGCCCACGCACACGCGGTTGCGGCGGCTGGTGTCCAAGGCGTTCACGGCGCGGATGGTCGAGGGGCTGCGGCCGACGGTCCGGAGGCTGGCGGAGGAGGCGGCCCGGTCGCTCGCCGCCGAGGGCGGTGGCGACCTGATCGCCGAGGTCGCCGAGCCGCTGCCGGTCACGGTGATCGCGGAGATGCTCGGCGTGCCCGCGGCGGATCGCCCCCTGTTGCGTCCCTGGTCAGCGGACATCTGCGGCATGTATGAGCTGAACCCGCCCGAGGCGGCGCAGCGGACGGCGGTTCGCGCGGCGGTGGAGTTCTCCGACTACCTGCGGGAACTGGCCCGGTCGCGCCGCACGGAGCCGCGGGACGACCTGATCAGCGCCCTCGCCCAGGTCGTGGACGAGGGGGACCGGCTGACCGAGGACGAACTGATCGGCACCTGCGTCCTGCTGCTCAACGCGGGGCACGAGGCGACGGTCAACGCGACGGGCAACGGGTGGTGGACGCTGTTCCGCAACCCCGGCGAGCTGGAGCGGCTCCGGCGGGACGTCTCGCTCGTGCCCACGGCCGTCGAGGAACTGCTGCGGTACGACACGCCGGCGCCGATGTTCGAGCGGTGGGTGCTGGAGGACGTCACCGTTGCGGGCGTGGACATTCCGCGCGGTGCCGAGGTGGCGCTGCAGTTCGCGTCCGCCAACCGGGACCCGGAGGTGTTCACCGATCCCGACCGGCTCGACCTCGCCCGCGACCCGAACCCGCACATCACGTTCGGCCTCGGCATCCATTACTGCCTCGGCGCCCCGCTCGCCCGGATCGAACTGGCCGAGTCCCTGGCTGCGCTGCTCCGGCTGGCCCCGGGCCTGCGGCTGGTCTCCGAGCCGGAATGGAAACCCGGCTTCGTCCTCCGCGGCCTGCACGCCCTCCACGTGGAGTGCTGAAACAGCCGCAACGTGGTCGCGACGAGCAGCCGGTGCTGCCCGTCCACCGCCCGAGCCCGCGCCGGCAGCACGCCGGGTGTCGGTGGGGGCGCGTCAGGGCGTGGCGAACGCGGGCGGGAGGGGAATGCCCACCGCCTGCGCGAGCCATCCGAAACCGCCCAGGCCGGACGGGTCGGTGAGTTCGGCCTCCTCACCGGCGCGGCACAGGGCGGCGAGGTAGCCGCGGGGGTCGCTGTGGGCTAGAGCCAGCGGCGGGCGCGCTCCGGAGAGGCCCAGTGCGAGGAGGGCGGCGCGCTGGGTCGTGAGGAGCGTGGCCGTGGCGCCGGCCCGCTCGCCCGCGGCGGTGCAGGCGTCGAGGGCGACATGCGCCGTCACGTCGCAGGAGCCGTCCGGGACGGCGGGGACGGTCGCGCCGTCGCGGTAACCCGTCAGCGTGCCGTATGGCGGGCGGGTGTCGCGGGCGTGCGAGTAGTCCACGGCGATCGCCAGGCCCCGGTCGAGGCGTCCGACGACCGAGGCCCAGGCGGCGCAGCGCGGATGCCCGATCTCGGCGCGGTCGCCCGGCTCGTGGAGCGGCCACCAGTTGTCCAGCCAGTCGCGGTCTTCGGCGGACGGCTCCGCCCCCGGTCGTTCGCTGCCGCTGGACGGGTCGACCAGCACGGTGCGGACGCCGTCCGCGGTGTGCTCGACGACGTCGAGGGGGATGTTGTCCAGCCACTCGTTGGCGACGGCGAGGCCGGTGATGCGGTCGGGAAGGTCGGCGCGCCAGGTGATGGCCGCCGGAATGTCGGAGGGCCGTGGTGCTATCTCCACGGCGGTGGGGACCAGCCGGGAGGTGATGCCGGGGGGAAGGCAGGCGAGGATGTTGCTCAGCAGGCGGCCCGAGCCGGCGCCGATGTCGACGAGGTCGAGGCGCGCGGGCCGGCCGAGCGCGGTGTCGACGTCGAGCAGGAGCCGGGCGATCGCGGTGGCGAAGCGCGGTGAGGCGTGCACCGAGGTGCGGAAATGCTCGGCGGGACGCTCGCCCCGCCGGTAGAAACCGCTCTCCCCGTACAGCGCCCGCTCCATCGCGGTGCGCCATGTCAGCCACTCGGTAACCAACGCCGCCACGTCCGTGACGTTACCGTGGGACGGCCCCCGGACCATCCCTGTGGAGGACACCGGTCCGACTTGCGGCCGATCCGGGCCTGACCAGCGGGTACATACGCTGGCGGCATGGTCGGGAGCTTCTGGGAGTGGCTGCGCGGCAAGAAAGCGCTGGTCGACGCCTTTTTCGCGGCCCCCGTGCTGCTCGCGTCCCTCCCCGCGCTGCTCGACGGGCACCAGGCGATGTCGGGTCCGGTCTATCTCGCGCTGACGGTCGGGCTCGTCGCGCCGCTGGTGCTGCGGCGGACGTTCCCGCGGACGGTCTTCGCGGTGGTGGCGCTGATCTCCGGCGTCCAGTGCGCCGCCGGTGCCGTGCCGGTGGTGGCGAACGTGGCCGTCCTGATGGGCCTGTACACGGTCGCGGCCGGGTGCGCGTTCCGCTGGGCCCTCGCGGCGGCGGCGGTGGGCGAGCTCGGCGCGGTGATGGCGACGCTGCGGTACCCGTCCGGCGGTGACGATCGGCAGTCGACGCTGCTGATGCTGTCGGTGGTGGTGGCGGGCGTGTGGATCCTCGGCCTGCACATGCGGACGCGCCGCGCCTACCTCAGCTCCGTCGAGGAGCGGGCGGCGCGGCTCGAGCGGGAACGCGACGCCGAGGTGAAGATGGCGACGGCGGCGGAGCGGGCGCGCATCGCCCGCGAGCTGCACGACGTGGTGGCGCACAACGTCAGCGTGATCGTGGTGCAGGCGGACGGCGCGTCCTTCGCGATCGACACGGACGTGGAGCGGGCCCGGCAGGCGCTGGAGACGATCTCGCTGACCGGGCGCACGGCGCTGGCGGAGATGCGGCGGCTGCTCGGGGTGCTGAGGGAGGACGACGACGCGAAGGCCTACGCGCCGCAGCCGGGTGTGGCGCAGTTGGACGACTTGGTCGAGCAGGTGCGCTCGTCGGGGCTGCCGGTGACGTTCGAGGTCGCCGGTTCACCGCCGGACATGTCGGAGGGACGCCAGCTGACGGTGTTCCGCATCGTGCAGGAGGCGCTGACGAACACGCTCAAACATGGCGGGCCGCGGGTGGCCGCGACGGTCCGGCTCCGGTACGCCTGCGACGCGGTGGAGGTTCTGGTGCACGACGACGGGCGCGGCGCGGCGGCGGCCGACGACGGGCGCGGCCATGGTCTCGTGGGGATGCGGGAGCGCGCCGCGGTGTACGGCGGCGACGTCCGCGCCGCGCCGTGTCCCGGCGGCGGCTTCGAGGTGGTCGCGCGCATCCCGACCCGCGAGGCCGTGTGACCCCGCGCGGTGCGTGCGGTCCGGGGGCGGTGCTGCGGGTGGGAGCGTAGGACGTGAACGCGGGGACGAGGTGGGGCCCGTCCCACCGCGTGCCCGTTATGAGGAGGCGTGATGGAGATGGACGAGCCGGAGCCCGGGCCCATCCGGGTCGTGCTGGTGGACGATCAGGAGCTGGTGCGGGCCGGCTTCACCATGGTGCTGGACGCCCAGCCCGACATCGAGGTGGTGGGCGAGGCCGGGGACGGCCAGCAGGCCCTCGACCTGCTGCGGACGACGGAGGCGGACGTCGTGCTGATGGACGTCCGGATGCCCCGGATGGACGGCATCGAGGCGACGAGGCGGATGGCGTCCGGCGCATGGGGCGGTGCCGGGCACGGTGCCGGGCACGGTGCCGGGCGCGGCGGCGGCGAGAGCGCGCCCAAGGTGATCATCCTGACCACCTTCGACCTGGACGAGTACGCGTTCGCGGCGATCAAGGCGGGCGCGGGCGGGTTCCTGCTGAAGGACGCGGGCCCGGCGCAGCTGATCGAGGCGATCAAGGCGGTGCACTCGGGGGACGCGGTGGTGGCGCCGAGCACCACCAAGCGGCTGCTCGACCGGTTCGCGCTGCACCTGCCGGACTCCGAGCAGAAGGCGAGCGGCGCGCTGGAGAGCCTGACCGACCGCGAGGGCGAGGTGCTGCGGCTCGTCGCGCGGGGGATGTCGAACGCCGAGATCGCCGGCCGGCTCTTCGTCTCGGAGGCGACGGTGAAGACGCATATGGGCCGGATCCTGATGAAGCTGGGACTCCGCGACCGGGTGCAGGCGGTCGTCTTCGCCTACGAGACGGGTCTGGTCAAAAGCGGTCAATCCGGTGACCCTAGGTGAGTTCATGATCACCTTATGGCGACTTGTTGCCGCCCTGCTGAGCCGCACTAGCCGCTGATCTGAGAGTGACCGGGTAGTTACCGTACGCGACGCCCTCTCGAGGGCGGCTTCGGAAATATTCGCTTCGGGCCGGTCGGCCCGGTACGGAGGACTCTCGTGTTCAAGAAGCTCGTCGCCACCGGCATCCTCGGTTTCGCGGTGGTCGGTTCGGCCCTGGGAGCGGCGCCCGCCTACGCCGGCGGCTGGGGTCACGGCCATGGCAAGGACCACGGCAAGGAGCATGGCCACGGTGGCCAGTTCAACGGCAACCACACCAGCGGCAACGGCTCCATCATCGGCGGAAACCAGATCAACCTTCCGATCTCGGCTCCGATCGACGTGTGCGGCAACGCCGTCGCGGTGATCCTCGCCCACGCGAGCGCGAGCTGCAAGGGCGGCGCGTCCGTCGACAACGGCTGATCGGCCGCGCCCGGTCCGGCAATGGACCGGCACGAAGCGCCGGAGGACCCGTGGGGGCCTCCGGCGCGTTCGGTGCCCGGCCGTGCGACAGGTCCGGCGAACGCGACAAAGCGGTTACACTTTGTAACGTCATGATTACTCGTTGGTGACTATTTGCCCTCATGCTGGGCCGCTCTGTTGGCTTACCCGAGAGTAGCTGGGTAACTACCGTACGCGACGCCCTCTAGAGGGCGGCTTCGGAAATATTCGCTTCGGGCCCTCGGCCCGGTACGGGAGGACTCTCGTGTTCAAGAAGCTCGCCGCCACCGGCATCCTCGGTTTCGCGGTCGCCGGTTCGGTTCTGGCCGCGGCCCCCGCGTACGCCGGGGGTCACGGCCACGGCCACGGCCACGGTGGTCAGTTCAACGGCAACCACACCAGCGGCAACGGCTCCATCCTGGGCGGCAACCAGATCAACCTTCCGATCTCGATCCCGATCGACGTCTGCGGCAACGCCGTCGCCGTCGTCGGCATCGCGGGCGCGGGCTGCAAGGGCGGCGCGTCCGTCCACAACGGCTGATCGGCCGCGCCGGCCGCACGGCGGCCCGGCACTGAGGCGCCGGAGGTCCCACTGGGGCTTCCGGCGCCTTCACGTCTGCGGTCGCCCCCCGTCCCCGGTGGCCGGACGCGCAGGTCAGAGTGGACGCGCCGGCGGGTCGGCGGTGGCGGGGACCGGGCGAGCGTCCGCACCGAATCCGCGACAGCGGACCGGATGCGTACGCCTCAGGTCGTAGGGCGCGGGCCGGGGCAGCCGGAAAGCTGACACGGAGCGGAGCCGCTCGGCCGATGGCAGCGGCGCCGCGTGTTCCTAGCGTTGATCACGGTCGTATCCGTCCACGAAGGAGTCGCCGTGACCAGCACGTTCACCCGTCCGCTCGGGGGCCCGGCCCGATGTTGAGGACGACGCTGGCGGGCCTGCGGGCCCACAAGCTGCGCCTGCTGCTGACGGCGGTGGCCATCACCCTCGGCGTGGGCTTCATCTCCGGCACGTTCGTGCTGACCGACACGATGAACCAGGGTGTCGCGCGGACGTTCGCCAGGTCGGCCGGCAAGGTCGACGTCGCCGTCCAGCCCGCCCCGGACAAGGACGCCGGCCTCACGGGCGCCGGCCCCAAGGACGATTCCGGCATCCCGCTCGACGTGCTGGACCGCGTCAAGGCGGTTCCCGGCGTGACGGACGCGCAGGGCGCGGTGCGCGGGGACGCGGCGCTCGTCGGCAAGGACGGCAAGACCGTGGGCGATCTGCCGAACGTCGGCATCTCGGTGCCGTCCGGGAAGCTGCTGCGTGTCGACGTCACCAAGGGCCGGGTCCCGTCCGGCGGGTCCGAGGCCGTGCTCGGCAAGGACCTCGCGGACCGCTCCGGGTACGGGGTCGGCGACGCGGTGACGGTCCTGGACCACGCGAACCGCCCGCACCGCTTCACCGTCGTCGGCCTGGTCGACTTCGGCATCGACGAGGAGGCGAGCTCCCGGGGCGGCGTCGGCTTCGACACCGCCACCGCGCTGGCGATGACGGGAGCGAAGGAGTACCAGGAGATCGACGTCCTGGGCGCGGGCAAGGGCGCCGTCGCGGCGGCGGTCGGCGACCGGTACGAGGTCCTCACGGGCGAGCGGCTGGCGAAGCGGCTGGCCGACGCGGCCGGTGCGGACACCGAGATCATCCAGGCCGGCCTGCTGATCTTCGGACTGGTCGCGATGCTGGTCTCGGCGCTGGTCATCTACAACACGTTCTCGATCCTGATCGCGCAGCGGATGCGCGAGATGGCGCTGCTGCGCTGCGTCGGCGCGAGCCGCCGGCAGGTGTTCGGCGGGGTGGTCACCGAGGCGTTCGCGGTCGGGCTAGCCGGGTCGGCGCTCGGCGTCCTCGCCGGCGCGGGGCTCGGCGCCGGCGCGGTCGCGGTGATGGCCCGGCTCACCGACAAGGTGCGGATGGACGGGCTGGCGCTGTCCGCGCCGACGGTCGCGATCGGCCTCGCGGTCGGCGTGGTGGTGACGGTCGTGTCCGCGCTGCTGCCGGCGCGGGCGGCGACGCGGGTCGCGCCGGTCGCGGCGCTGCGCGCGGAGCCGGAGCCGGGCGGGGGGCGGTTCCGGCTCGGCCGGGTCCGCTCGGCGCTGGCCGTGCTGCTCGGCGCGGGCGGGCTCGCGCTCGGCGTGCTGGGCTCGGTGGGCATGGCGAAGGGGCAGGCCGCGATGTACACGGTCGCGCTCGCGGGCGCCGTGTTCTTCCTCGCGGTGGTGACGGCGATGCCGGTCCTGGTGCGCCCGCTCGGACGCGTCGCCGGGATCGTCCCGGCGCGGCTCGGCGGGGTGCCGGGACGGCTCGCCGTGGAGAACGCGCGCCGGTCCCCGCGCCGCACCGCGACCACGACGATCGCGCTGACCGTCGGCATCGGGCTGATGAGCCTGTTCGCGGTGGTCGCGGCCAGCGGCAAGGCGACGTCCGCGCAGAAGCTGGCGGAGCAGTATCCGGCCGAGTTCCAGGTGCAGGCGCGGACCGGCGACGGCGGCGGCCGGGCCCCGCACGCGCTCACCGAGGCGCTGAAGGGGAGGCCCGAGTTCTCCACCGTGTTCGAGGTGCTGGCCAAGGACGGCTACGTCGACGGCAAGAAGACCGGCGTCGCGAGCCTGACCGGGACGGCGCTCGGGACCGTCCTGAAGCCGAAGCTCGTCGATGGGTCCGCCTCCGCCCTGACGCCGGCCGGGCTGAAGCCGGGGACCGCGATCGTGGAGGAGCGCCTCGCGGAGAAGCACGGCCTGCCCGCAGGACGGACCGTCCAGGTGCGGACGGCGCACGGCACCGTCCCGGTGAAGATCACCGCGGTGTACCGCACGTCGGCGACCGCGCTCGGCGGCCTGCTGGTGCCGGAGGCGGACTTCACCCGCTACTTCGGCGCTCCCGACGACTCCGCGATCTACATCAAGGACCGGGACGGCGTGCCGGCCGACACCGCGCGCCGGGCCGTCGAGGCGGCCGCGCGGCCCTACCCGGCCGCGAAGGTCTACTCGTCCGCCGAGTTCGAGAAGAGCGTGCGCAACGCCATCGACATGATGCTGATGATCTTCGGCGGGCTGCTCGGCCTGGCGATCGTCATCGCGCTGTTCGGCATCGCGAACACGCTCACGCTGTCGGTGGTGGAGCGGACCCGCGAGTCGGCGCTGCTGCGCGCCCTCGGCCTCACCCGCCGCCAGCTGCGCCGGATGCTGTCGGTGGAGGCGCTGGTCATGGCGGTGATCGGCGCGTTCACCGGGGTCGTGCTCGGGGTGGCGTTCGGCTGGGCGGCGACCAACGCGATGGAGGACGGGGCGGTCTTCTCGCTGCCCTATCTCCAGGTGGTCGGGTTCGTGCTGCTGGCGGGCGCCGCCGGCACCCTCGCCGCGGTGCTGCCGGCGCGCCGGGCGGCCGGGGCCTCCATCGTGGAGTCGCTCGCGCACGACTGACCGGACGGCCGAGGAGATACACGGAATGTGACGAGCGCCCGGATTCGGAGAGTCACCGAATCCGGGCGCGTCGTCTGCGATGCCGTGCCTCGCCCACCGCGGGGACGGCGTTGCGGTGCGGCGGGGCGCCGCGGGGAACGCCCTAGGGGCGGCCGGGCAGGGTCCGGTCCCGGGCCGCCGGGCGGCCCCGCGGGGGCGTCACGCGGTCACCAGCGCCGGTGCCCGACCCAGCCGCCGGTGCCGCTGTGGTTGTGCCCGTTGTACACGTGGTTGCCGTTGCAGCCCGTTCCGGTCTGGCTGCCGACGGAGACGGACCCGCAGGTCACGCCGTAGCCTCCGACGATCATGACGTTGGTGCTGTTCCCGACGGCGGTGTTGTGGTTGTAGGTGTCGGCGTTGGCCGGAGTGGCGGCGAAGGCCGTCCCCGCGAGGGTCGCGACGACCGCACCGGTCTTGAGGGCTGTCCTGATCAAAGTCTGCTCCATCTCGTCGGGGGCGGAGCGCCCTGGTCATTGCTGCCATTCACCTTGTGTGACGACGTCGTCACAGACATGGTTACGCCCCGCTTCCGCGTCCTCGCAAGGGTTCACGGTCCGTCACCCGGGAAGTGTGGCCGTCCCGCCGACACGATCGTTACGACAGGTAGCCGGAGCGTCACCGATGTGTGATGGTGTTCGCGGTGCCCGTGCCGCCGCGGGCGCCCCCGACCCACCGGAGGACGCGCACGTGGCCCGCGGGTACGCTGGGGCGCGCACGTCCGGTACCTACCTGAGGACTGGAACGAACAGATGGACCCATTCACGGCTGACTCCGCCGCGCCCGGAGACGGACCGGAGGCCGGGGAGCCGCGGCCCGAGGACCGGCCCGCACGGCTGTCGGTCGGCGTCGTCGGCGCCGGCCGCGTCGGCACCGCGCTCGGCGCGGCGCTCGCCCGCGCCGGCCACCGCGTGGTCGCCGCCGCCGCGGTCTCCGACGGCTCGCGCGAGCGGGTGGCGGAACGGCTGCCCGGCGCCGACGTCGCCACCCCGCAGGAGGTCGTCGCCGCCGCCGACCTGGTGCTGCTGACCGTCCCCGACGACGCGCTGCCCGAACTGGCCGCGGGCCTGGTCTCCGCCGGCGTCCCCGTCACCGGCAAGCTGGTCATGCACACCAGCGGGCGCTTCGGATACGCCGTCCTCGACCCGCTGACCCGCGCCGGGGCGCTGCCGCTGGCGCTGCACCCGGTGATGACGTTCACCGGGCGCCCCGACGACGTGAGCCGGCTCACCGGCATCTCGTTCGGCGTCACCGCGCCCGAACCGCTGCGCCCGGTCGCCGAGGCGCTCGCCGTGGAGATGGGCGGCGAACCGGTGTGGATCACCGAGGAGCGCCGCCCGCTCTACCACGCGGCCCTCGCCGGCGGCGCGAACCACCTGGTCACGCTGGTCGTCGAGGCGATGGACCTGCTGCGCACCGCGGGCGTCGGCGAGCCCGGCCGGATGCTCGGGCCGCTGCTCGGCGCCTCCCTCGACAACGCGCTGCGGCTCGGCATCGGCGGCCTGACCGGCCCGGTCGCGCGCGGCGACGCCGGGACGGTCGCCGACCACGTCGCCGAGCTCGGCAGGGTCTCGGCGGAGAGCCGCCGCGCCTACGTCGCGCTGGCCCGCCTCACCGCCGACCGCGCGCTCGGCGCCGGGCTGCTCAAGCCGGAGGACGCCGAGCGCCTCCTCGAAGCGCTGGCCGACTGACGGCCGGCCGCCACCGCATGCCGAACACCGGACTCACCAGCGCCGGCGACCGCCGGACGAGCGACCAGGAGGATCAGTGAGCGAGCCGGAGGACGCGTCGTGACGCCGCCCGTCGTCGCCGCCACCCGCGAGGAGCTGGCCGCCGCCCGGGCCGGGACGGAGGGCGCGCTGGCGCTCGTCCCGACCATGGGGGCGCTGCACGAGGGGCACCGGTCCCTGATCCGCGAGGCGCGGCGGCGCGCGGACGCGGTCGCGGTCAGCATCTTCGTCAACCCGCTGCAGTTCGGGCCGGACGAGGACTTCGACCGCTACCCCCGTACGTTCGGCGCCGACCTGGAGGCCTGCGCGGCGGAGGGCGCGGACATCGTGTTCGCGCCGTCCCGCGAGGTCATGTATCCCGGCGAGCCCGAGGTCACGCTGAGGTCCGGGCCGATGGGCGAGCGGGTGGAGGGCGCCTCGCGGCCCGGCCACTTCGACGGAATGCTCACGGTCGTCCTGAAGTTGTTGAACCTGGTGCGGCCGGACGTGGCCGTCTTCGGGCAGAAGGACGCGCAGCAGCTCGCGATGATCCGCCGGATGGTCGCCGACCTGAACGTGCCGGTCGAGATCGTCGGCGCGCCGACCGTCCGAGAGCAGGACGGGCTGGCCCTGTCGAGCCGGAACCGGTACCTGTCCGAGGACGAGCGGCGCACGGCGCTCGCCCTGTCCCGGGCGCTGTACGCGGGCGTGGACGCGGCGGACGAGGGCCCGGACGCGGTGATCGGCGCCGCGGCGGCCGTGCTGGACAAGGCGGCCACCGCCGAGCCGCCGCTCGACCTCGACTACCTCGTGCTCGTCGACCCGTCCACGTTCACGAAGGTCGCGGCCGGATACACCGGTCCCGCCGTGCTCGCCGTCGCCGGCCGCGTCGGCGCCACCCATCTGATCGACAACCTGCCCCTCCAGCTCGTCACCCCGAAGGAGCGCTGATGTTCCGGACGATGTTCAAGTCGAAGATCCACCGCGCCACCGTCACCCAGGCGGACCTGCACTACGTGGGCTCGCTGACCCTGGACCAGGACCTGATGGACGCGGCGGACCTGCTGCCCGGCGAGCAGGTGCACATCGTCGACATCGACAACGGCGCCCGCCTGGAGACCTACCTGATCGCGGGCGAGCGCGGCTCCGGCGTGATCGGCATCAACGGCGCGGCGGCCCGCCTGGTGCAGCCCGGCGACCTGGTGATCATCATCGCGTACGCGCAGATGACCGACGCCGAGGCGCGCGAGTTCGAGCCGCGCGTGGTGCACGTCGACCGGTCCAACGCGATCGTCTCGCTGGGCTCCGACCCGGCCGAGCCGGTGCCCGGCGGCGACGGCGTCCGCGGCGACCTGGTGGCGCGCTGACCCGTGCGCTGACGGCGGGCCAGGACGGCCGCGCATCCCCCGGGCGGGGTGCGCGGTCGTCCTGCTATGTGGGGTTTTACCCCGAAAACGGGGGTCGAGCATTCGGAGTCCGCGGGGATAATGTCACAATGACGAGAACCGAACCCCGAGGAGGGCTCATGATCCCTTCCGTTCTCGACGCCCCCGCCCCCGGCTGGACCGCCGACGCCGACGTGGTCGTCATCGGCTCCGGCATCGCCGGCCTGGTCGCCGCGCTGCGCTGCCGCCCGCACGGGCGCGTCCTGCTCGTCACCAAGGCCCTGCTCGACGCCGGCTCCACCCGCTGGGCGCAGGGCGGCATCGCCTCCGCCCTGGCCCCCGACGACAGCCCCGACGACCACCTCGCCGACACCCTCACCGCCGGGGTCGGCCTCTGCGACGAGGCCGCCGTCCGCGCGCTCGTCACCGAGGGCCCGGACGCCGTCCGCGGGCTCATCGAGCTCGGCGCCGCGTTCGACCGCTCCGGCGACGGGCGGCTCGCGCTGACCCGCGAGGGCGGCCACCACCGCCGCCGCATCGCGCACGCGGGCGGCGACGCGACCGGCGCGGAGATCAGCCGCGCCCTGCTCGCCGAGCTGAAGGACTCCGGCGTCGAGGTCATCGAGCACGCCCTCGTCCTCGACCTGCTGAAGGACGCCACCGGACGCGCCGCCGGGATCACCCTGCACGTGATGGGCGAGGGGCAGCCGAACGGCGTCGGCGCCGTCCGCGCCCGCGCCGTCGTGCTCGCCACCGGCGGCCTCGGCCAGGTGTTCTCGGCCACCACCAACCCCGAGGTGTCGACCGGCGACGGCGTCGCGCTCGCGCTGCGCGCCGGCGCCGCCGTCGCCGACCTGGAGTTCGTCCAGTTCCACCCGACCCCGCTGTGGCTCGGTGAGGGCGCGCGCGGGCAGCAGCCGCTGATCTCCGAGGCCGTCCGCGGGGAGGGCGCCCACCTGGTCGACCACTCCGGCGAGCGGTTCATGGTCGGCCGCCACGAGCTCGCCGAACTCGCCCCGCGCGACGTCGTCGCCAAGGGGATCATGAACCGGATGCGGGAGACCGGCGAGCCCTGCATGCTGCTGGACGGCAGGCACTTCGGCGCGGCGATGTGGGAGAAGCGGTTCCCGACCATCCTGGCCGCCTGCCGGCACCACGGCATCGACCCGGTGACCGAGCCCATCCCGGTCGTCCCCGCCGCCCACTACTCCAGCGGCGGTGTCCGTACCGACCTGTACGGGCGCACGTCCGTCCCCGGCCTGTACGCATGCGGAGAGGTCGCCTGCACCGGCGTGCACGGGGCGAACCGGCTGGCGTCCAACTCCCTGCTGGAGGGCCTGGTCTTCGCCGCCCGCATCGCCACCGCCCTCACCGGCGACCTCGCGGCGGCGCCCGGCCGCCCGTCCGAGCACACCGCCGCGACGCCGGGGCCGATCGCGGACCGCACCGTGCCGGGCGGCGGGCTGCTCGCTCCGGCCGCCCGGGGGGAGATCCAGCGGATCATGACGTCCTACGCCGGGGTGCTGCGGGGCGCCGAGGGGCTCGACACGGCGGCACGGGAGCTGGCCGCCCTTCCCCGCCGCGGCGGCGCGGAGCCCGGAGTGGAGGCGTGGGAGGCCACGAACCTGCACACCGTCGCGTCCGCGATCGTCGCCGCCGCACGGCTGCGCAAGGAGACGCGCGGCAGCCACTGGCGGCAGGACTTCCCGGAACGGTCCGACGGGCGGTGGCGCGGCCATCTGGTCACGCGGCTGGCGGGGAACGACCTGACGACGGCATACGAACCTCTCGAAGGGAACGACCAGTGACACCCGAACTGTCGCAGAAGCTCAAGGACGCGGGGCTCGATCCACAGGCTGTGGAAAACCTCGTCCGCACGGCGCTGGACGAGGACGGCCCGGTCGACGTGACCAGCGAGCCGATCTTCGCACCGGACGACGTCTCCACCGGGGACTTCCGGGCCCGCGAGGAGGGCGTCGTCGCCGGGATCCCGGTGGCCGCGGTCGTGTTCGAGCTGCTGGACGTGGGCTACGAGGCGAAGGCCGCGGACGGCGACCGGGTCGTGCCCGGCCAGGTCCTGATCTCGGTCGAGGGGCCGACGAGGGCCGTGCTCCGCGCCGAGCGGACGGCGCTGAACCTGCTCACCCACCTGTCCGGAATCGCGACCGCCGCACGCCGCTGGACGGACGCGATGGAGGGGACGAAGGCCAGGGTCCGCGACAGCCGCAAGACGCTGCCGGGCCTGCGCGCGCTGCAGAAGTACGCCGTGCACCGCGGCGGCGGCGTCAACCACCGGATGGGCCTGCACGACTCCGCGCTCATCAAGGACAACCACGTCGCGGCGGCCGGAAGCGTCACCAAGGCGTACGAGGCGATCCGGGCGGTGTACCCGTCGCTGCACGTCCAGGTCGAATGCGACACCCTTGACCAGGTGGAAGAGGCGCTCGCGGTGGGCGCGACGAGCATCCTGCTGGACAACATGACCGACGCGGAGATGGCCGAGGCGGTCCGCGTGGTGGCGGGCCGGGCGGAGTTGGAGGCCAGTGGTGGGCTTACCCTGGAGCGGGCCCGAGACGTCGCCGTGACCGGGGTGGACTACCTTTCCGTCGGTGCGCTGACGCACTCGGCGCGCGTGTTCGACATCGGCCTTGACTTCTCCTGACCAGCGGGGACCGGATGCTGCTCACCATCGACGTCGGTAACACCCACACCGTCCTCGGCCTGTTCGAGGGCGAAGAGGTGATCGAGCACTGGAGGATCAACACCGATCCGCGGCGTACCGCCGACGAGATCGCGGTGGTCCTGCAGGGGCTGGTCCAGCAGAGCCCGCTGCTGGCCGAGACCGACATCAGCGGCATCGCGCTGTGCTCCACGGTCCCGTCCGTCCTGCACGAGATGCGGGAGATGTGCCGCCGCTACTACGGCGACGTGTCGGCGGTGATCGTGGAGCCGGGCGTCAAGACCGGGGTGCCCATCCGGATGGACAACCCCAAGGAGGTCGGGGCCGACCGCATCGTGAACGCGCTGGCCGCCGTGCACACGCACGGCGGCCCGGCGATCGTGGTCGACTTCGGCACCGCGACGACCTTCGACGCCGTCTCCGCCAAGGGCGAGTACGTGGGCGGCGCCATCGCCCCCGGCATCGAGATCTCGATCGACGCGCTGTCGTCGCGCGGCGCGCAGCTGCACAAGATCGAGCTGGTCCGGCCGCGCAGCGTGATCGCCAAGAACACGGTCGAGGCGCTGCAGTCCGGGATCATCTTCGGCTTCGCCGGGCAGGTGGACGGCATCGTCGAGCGGATGACGGAGGAACTGGTCGACGACCTCGACGAGGTGACCGTCATCGCGACCGGCGGCCTCGCGCCGCTGGTGCTGGAGGAGTCCCGCAGCATCGACGTGTTCGAGCCGTGGCTCACCCTGATCGGGCTCCGGCTCATCTACGAGCGGAACACTCCCTGACGTCCGGGACCGTCCGGCCCGCGGCGGGCTCGCGGTGCTCCCGGTGCTCCCGGTCGGAGGCGCGCGTCTGGCGGGAGACGTAGACCAGGCACGAGGCCGCCAGTGCGGCCATGGCGGTGAGGACCGCGCCGAGCGGCACCGCCTTGGCCAGGACGGTCAGCACCAGCGGCGCGAACATCCCCACATAGACCAGGGCATAGGCGACGGCGGTGAGGCCCGCCAGCTCGTCCGGCGCGGCGATCCGCGCGACCTCGCCGAGGCCGTAGGTCAGCACGAACCCGTACCCGGCGCCGAGCACGACCGCCGCCACCGCGTTGAGGACGGGCAGGCCGGTGGCGATGGTCAGCGCGGCGAGCAGCAGCCCGCAGGCGATCGAGCCGAGCCCGGCGCGGGCGACGAGCCGCGGGTGCCGCGCCTCCAGCCGCCGGGCGACGGGCTGCGCCGCCATCCCGGACGCGAGCGTGAGCCCGGTGATCCCGCCCGCGTAGGCGATCGGCAGGTGGTGGACCGGGACGAACGCCGGCAGCAGCGCGAACGCGCTGACGGGCGCGGCGAACGTCCAGACGGCGACCGGCGCGATCGTCCGGCGGAACGCGGGGTTGCGCACGCCCGACAGCCCGGACCGCCCGCGTCCGGCCTCATGCGCGACGGCTCCGCCGCCGTGCGCGCGCGGGACGCGGGTCTCCGGGACGCGGAACGCGGGCGGGACGGTCAGCAGCATGATCAGCAGGTGCGGCAGGTAGGCGGTGACCAGCGGGTGCGGCGCCCACTGCGCGACGAGCGCCGACACCAGCGGGCCCGCCCCGAAGCCCGCCGAGACGGCGAGCGCGGTCATCCGCGTCCCCGAGACGGGCGTCAGCTCCTTCACCCACGCGGTGCCCGCGGCGAGGACGGCCCCGGTGACGACCCCGGCCAGCAACCGGCCCGCGTACAGCAGCCACGGCGCCGTGACGCCCGCCATCAGCACCACCGTGACCAGCGCGGACAGGCACGCGAACGGCAGCGCGATGCGGCGCCGGCCGTACCGGTCGGACGCGGGCCCGCCGAGGACGAGCCCGGGCACGAGGCCAAGCGCGTACACGCCGAACATGGCCTGCGCGGCGCCGTCGCCGAGGTGCAGCCGGTCGGTGTAGAGGCCGAGCAGCGAGGCGAACTGGTTGGCGCCCCAGCCGACCCCGAACATGATCGAGGCGATCGGGAACCAGCCGGCGTTGGGGGAGGGGGCGGGCGACGCGGTTGCCATGATCCCTGTCTAGAACGCCACAGGTCGCCGGGTTCCGCCGCTTCGCGATTCGTGAACCGCCCGGCGATGTGACGCCGGTCGCCCGCGTTTCGCCGGGGTCGCCTGCGTGAAGCCGGTGGCCCGTGTGACGCCGGTCGCGAAACGCGGTCCGGGCCGCATCGCCGGGGAGAAGCGGGCAGGCCGCCGGTTACCGTGACGAGCATGGAACTGCGTGAGCTGGCCTCCTTCCTCGCGGTCGTCGAGGAGGGGCAGTTCGCGCGGGCGGCGGCCCGGCTGTTCCTGTCGCCGCCCGCGGTCACCGCGCACGTCCAGCGGCTCGAACGCGAGCTGGGCGTCCGTCTCCTGGAACGGTCCCCGCTGCGGCTCACCGAGGCGGGGGAGCGGTTCGTCCCGCACGCCCGCGCGGCGCTCGCGGCCGTGGACGCCGCCGCCGGCGCGGTCGCGGGCCTGCGCGGCGAGGACGACCCTCCGCTCCGCGTCGGCGTGATGGGGCACGGCTCCGCCGAGTTGACCCCGGCGATCGTCCGCGCGTACCGGCGGTCCCGGCCCGGCACCCGGCTGACGATCATGCCGCTGGACTTCACCGAGCACGTGTCCGCGCTGGTCGAGCGGAAGGTGGACGTCGCGTTCGTGCGCCCGGCGCCCGACGACGACCGCGTCGAGGCCGACGTGCTGACCACCGAGCCGCGGATCGTCGGGGTCCCGGCGGACGGCCCGTTCGCGCAGGCCGGCGCGCTCCGCCTCGCCGACGTCCTCGACCTGCCGATCGTCGCCGTGCCCGACGTCACGCCGAGCGTGTTCACCGACTACCTCTACTTCACCCCGGCGGTGAACGGCGAGCGCGGGCGGCGCGGCCCGGACGTGGCGCGCAACCCGCAGGACGTGATGCTCAGCATCGCCGCGGGCCGCGGCGCCGGGTCGGCGCTGCGGTCGTTCGCCCGCTTCTACCCCTGGCCGGGCGTCCGGTACGTCCCGATCCTGGACGCGCCGTGGGACAGCAGCGTCCTGGCGACGCGCCGCGGCGACGACGACCCCCGCGTCCGCGCGTTCCGGGCCGTCGCCTCCGCCCTGGCCCGCGACCTCGGCCCCCTCGTCGCGGCCGGCCCGAGCGATCACCCCGAACTCGTTCGCGGGGCCCTCGGCGGGCTGGATAGCCTTGAGGCGTGAGTGACGAGACCCTCGATGACCTTCCGGAGCAGATGCGCGTCCGCCGGGAGAAGCTCGACCGCCTGCGCGAGGCCGGCGTCGACCCCTACCCGGTGACCTTCCCGCGCACGGCGACGACCGCCGAGATCCGGGCGAAACACCCGGACCTGGAGCCGGGCACCGAGACCGGCGAGAGGGTCGGCGTCACCGGTCGCGTCATGCTGGTCCGCAACGGCGGCAAGCTGTGCTTCGCCACCATCCGGGACGGCTCCGGCGACCTCCAGATCATGCTGTCGCTCGCCAGGGTCGGCCAGGAGCAGCTCGACTTCTGGAAGCGCGAGGTCGACCTCGGCGACCACGTCGGCGTCGAGGGCGAGGTGATCACCTCCAAGCGCGGCGAGCTGTCGATCATGGCGGACCGGTTCGCGATCACCTCCAAGTGCCTGCGGCCGCTGCCGGAGAAGCACGCCGGCCTCACCGACCCCGAGGCCCGGGTGCGGCAGCGCTACGTCGACCTGATCGTCAACGACGAGGCCCGGAAGATGGCGCGGATCCGCAGCGCCACCGTGCGCGCCGTCCGCGACTTCTGGCACGAGGAGGGGTACCTCGAGGTCGAGACCCCGATGCTGCAGCCGATCCACGGCGGGGCCGCGGCGCGCCCGTTCCGGACGCACATCAACGCCTACGACATGGAGCTGTACCTGCGGATCGCGATCGAGCTGTACCTCAAGCGGCTCGTCGTCGGCGGCATCGAGAAGGTCTTCGAGATCAACCGGAACTTCCGGAACGAGGGCGCCGACTCGACCCACAACCCCGAGTTCACGATGCTCGAGGCGTACGGGACGTACCTCGACTACAACGACATGGCCGACCTGACCCAGCGGATGTACCAGAAGGCGGTCGTCGCCGCCCTCGGCACGTCCGTGGTCGTCCACGACGGCGTCGAGATCGACCTCGGCCTGCCCGAATGGCCGCGGATCACCCTGTACGGGTCGGTGTCGGAGGCGCTCGGCGAGGAGATCACCCCGCACACGCCGATCGAGACCGTCCGCAAGCTCGCCGACGCCCGCGGCATCACCTGGGATCCCAAGTGGGGGCAGGGCAAGCTCGTCCAGGAGATCTTCGAGGAGCTGATCGAGCACACCCTCGTCCAGCCGACGTTCGTCATGGACTACCCGCTGGAGACCTCGCCGCTGACCCGCCAGCACCGCGCGGAGCCGTTGCTCACCGAGAAGTGGGACCTGATCGGCTTCGGCACCGAGCTCGGCACCGCCTACTCCGAGCTGGTCGACCCGGTCGAGCAGCGCCGCCGGCTCACCGAGCAGTCGCTGCTCGCGGCGGGCGGCGACCCCGAGGCGATGCAGCTGGACGAGGACTTCCTGCGCGCGCTGGAGTACGCGATGCCGCCGACCGGCGGGATGGGCGCCGGCATCGACCGGATGATCATGGCGTTCACCGGCAAGGGCATCCGCGACACGATCCTGTTCCCGCTGGTCAAGCCCGAATAGTCACCGGCAGGTCGCGCAGCCCGCGCAGGACGAGGTTGTCGCGGTACACCAGGTCGGCGTCCCCGGCCGCGAGGGCCACATCGCGCTCGAAGAGCTTCTTCAGCGCGATCCGGCCCTCCAGCCGGGCCAGCGGCGCGCCGAGGCAGAAGTGGACGCCGTGCCCGAACGACAGGTGGCGCGGCGCGTCCCGGCCCTCGGCGTACCGCAGCAGGGCGAGCCGGTCGGGGTCGGTGAACGCTGACGGGTCCCTGTTGGCGGCGCCGGTCAGCAGCAGGACGAGCCGTCCCCGCTCGATCACGGTGCCGCCCAGCTCGGCGTCCTCCAGCGCGGCCCGCAGCGTCAGCTGGACGGGCGGGTCGTAGCGGAGCAGCTCCTCCACGGCCGCCGCGGCGTTCTCCGGGTGCTCCCGGAACACCGCGAGCTGCTCCGGATGCCGCAGCAGCGCCAGCGCGCCGTTCCCGATCAGGTTGACGGTCGTCTCGTGGCCCGCGACGAGCAGCAGCACGCACGTCGCGAGCAGCTCCTCCTCCGACAGGACGTCGCCGCCGTCCGAGACGCCCACCAGCGCGCTCAGCAGGTCGTCGCGCGGCTCCGCGCGGCGCTCGGCGGCCAGCTCGCGGAAGTAGGCGGCGAACTCCGCGCGCGCCTCGTCGCGCAGCGCGATCTCCGCCTCCGGCAGCAGGAAGTCCGGGTCGAGACCGCGGGCGAGGGCGTCCGACCAGCCCTTGAACAGGTCCCGGTCGCGCGGCGGGACGCCCAGCATCTCGCTGATCACGATGACGGGCAGCGGGTACGCCAGCGCCGAGATCAGGTCGACCTCGCCGGACACGCCGTCGAGCAGCTCGTCCACCAGCGCCTCGACGCGCGGCCGCAGCCGCTCGACCAGCCGGGGTGTGAACGCCTTGCTGACCAGCCGGCGCAGCCGCGTGTGGTCCGGAGGGTCCATCGTCAGGAACGAGCGGTTCCGCTGCGGCGCCTCCCGCCACAGGCCGCCGCCCTCGGGCCGGTGCCCGAACCGCGGGTCGCGCAGCGCCTGCTCGCACAGTTCGTAGGACGTGCTCACCCACAGGCCCACGGCCGTCTGCCGCAGCCTGCCGCCCGCCGCGAGGCTCCGGTAGTGCGCGTAGGGGTCGGCGCGGAATGCCGGATCTGACGGGTCGAACCCGAGGATCGCCGCCGCGTCCGCGTCCTGCCCCGATGTCCGCGCCACCTGATCCTGGGTGTCCGTCATAGGGCAAGTCATCCGAAATTGAGACGTGATGTCAATAGTGACGAGGCTCAGGCCGATTCGCGGACGACCAGCTCCGGAGCGAGGACCACCTGGCGGTGCTGGTGCGACGTGCCCTCCCGGATCTCGGCCATGGCCAGCTCCGCGGCCTCCCAGCCGAGCGCCCGGCGCGGCTGCTTGACCGTGGTCAGCGGCACCGCGGCGCTGGCGGCCAGCTCGATGTCGTCGTAGCCGACCACCGCGATGTCGGCCGGGACCCGCGCGCCGAGCCGGGTCAGCTCGTTGATCAGCCCGATGGCCAGCAGGTCGTTCGCGCAGAACACCCCGTCCGGCGGCGGCGACATGTCCAGGACGCGCCGCGCCGCGCGCCGGCCCTCGGTCGGGCTCAGCGCCTCCTGGACCAGCACGGGCGGCTTCCCCAGACCGGCCTCCACGAGCGTGCGGGCCGCGCCGTCGCGGCGCTCGACGCAGGGCTGCGGCTCCGGCGCGCCGGTGACGAACGCGATCCGCTCGCGCCCGATGCCGAGCAGATGCGCGGCGGCCAGTTCTCCTCCCGCGACGTGGTCGACATGCACGGCGCACGCGTCGGAGACGTCCCGATCCATCAGAACGACGCTCAACCCGGCGGCGCGCAGCCGCCGCATCCCGGCCGGACCCAGCCCGACCGGGACGATCAGGGCGCCCGCGGCGTGCTGCTCGTCCAGCAGTTCCAGCGACCGGGCCTCCTTGGCGGCGGAATGGTCACTGGACAGCCAGAGGGCGTCGTGGCCCGCCGCGTTCAACGCCTCCTCGGCGCCGCGCGCCACGTCGGCCGCGTAGGGATTGGTGAGGTCCTCGACGACGACGCCGAACAGCCGGCGCGGCTCGTCGCCGAACTCGCCCGCGGTGCGGTCGGGGCCCGTCCGGAGCCGGCGCGCCGACTCGTTCCGGACGAAACCGAGCTCCTCGATCGCCGCGCGGACACGGTCACGGGTAGCTTCGGCCACGAGATCTGGCCGGTTTAGGACATTCGAAACGGTCCCAACTGAGACCCCGGCACGCCTCGCGACCTCGCGGATACTGGTCTGTGGCAAGTCGCTCCTCGTCCGCCCCGGTGGTGTTTCCCCAGGTAGTTGGGCTTTCCTGTGTCAATCCCCGAAAACCCGGTCACGCAATGCGACCATCCGGGCACAGATAGCACGTAACCAGCGCTTGACGGGCCGGATCCGGCCGCCTAGCGTTCCGAGCCGAAGCGTAGCTTGAAACGATTCACGATCTTCGTCCGCGGCGAGATCCGGTGAGTCCAGGGAGGAAGGACGGGTTCGGAACGGCGAGCCAGACCCGCCCCTGCCAACGTGGCCAACGAGTGAATCGTCACCCGGAGTTCCCCCGCAAGCCCCCGCAATCGGCCTAACGGCCACCTCCGGCCAAGCTTCGCGAGACAGCAAAGGAACCGAACCGATGATCTAGTCCGGAAGGCTCCGGACCCGGCAACCCAACGCATGCAGATCGAGGCCCAACCCGTGCCTGTGCAGCGGACGGCTGCATCCCCGCGGTCATCAACCACGGACGAGGGAGGACGGAGTGGAAACAGCCACACTCGATTTCGGGCTGAGCGACGAGGAGATCAGGTTGCTCTCCCAGATCGCCAGCGGTGTCACCGCTGATGTGGCGGCGCGCAAGCTGGAACTGAGTGCACGAACACTGCGCCGCCGGTTGCGCAACATCTGCGACCGGCTGGAGGTCAACACCCCTATCGAGGCCGTGGTGTGGGCGGCCCGCAGGCAGCTCATCTAGTAGCGCGACTCGACGACGCCCGTCAGGGGACGGCGGGCGTCACCCGGAAACCAGCCCGACCGGAAGCAAGTCCAGCGATGCGAACTCGTCCGACCCCGCAGCGGCGGCGCCGAACCCCTGACAGGTAGGTCCCTGGCAGAAGCGCCGCCGCGGGACGAGTTCATTGCTTTGCCCTTGGCGGTCGGCCCTGGGGGGCCTCCCTTCGGCGGGCAAAGCGGCGATCGCAGCATCGCTCCGACTCGCCCTGGGGGCTCGCTGCGCGATCAGATTCTCGCAAGCTCGAATCTGGCTTCGCATGCGATCGCAACGCTCAGGTCCGCCCGGGCTCGGGTTAGGACGCGTTTCCGTTGCGGTCCTGCGGGGTCGCGGTTGTTGGCGGGGGGTTACGCGACTCGGACTACGCCGGCTATGGGGCGGCCGGACAGGGACGCTATGCGGACCACGTCGCCGGTATGGGGAGCGTGGATCATCTTGCCGCCGCCGACGTACATCCCCATGTGGTGCAGGTCGGAGTAGAAGAAGATCAGGTCGCCCGGCCTCATCTGGCTCTCCGAGACGTGGGTCCCGGCGTTCCACTGGCTGCCGGTGTAGTGCGGCAGGTTGATGCCGACCTGCTTGTAGGCCCACATCGTCAGGCCCGAGCAGTCGAACGTGGTCGGGCCCGCCGCGCCCCAGACGTACGGGCTGCCGAGCTTGGCCATCGCGTACCGCAGCGCCTGCGCGGCCTTGCCGTCGCCGATGACGGGCAGCTTCGCCAGCAGGGCCGGGTCCTTCTTGACGGCCTTGCCGCGGACCTTCTCGTAGGCGGAGGTGACCTTCTTCTTCTGCTCGGTGAGCTGCGTCTTCAGCTGCGTCACCTGCTGGGTGCGCTCCTCCGCGGACTTGCGCGCGCGCTGGGCGGACTGCATCGCCTGCATGAGGCCGAGGACCTGGGTGCTGTCCTGGGTGGCGAAGTAGTTGAGCGTCGCGGCCTGGTCCAGAACGGCCTGCGGGTCCTGGGCGGAGATGAACGAGACCGTGGGGTCGGTGCCGCCCTGCATGTAGCTGGTGGCGGCCAGGGCGCCGACCTTCTCGCGCAGGCCCTCCAGGGACTTCTGCTGGCGCGTGGCGTTGGTGGCGGCGACCTTCGCCGCCCGCTGCGACTGCTGCAGCTTCACCTTCAGGCCGTTGTACTGCTCGGTGAGCTGCTCCAGCTGGTCCGCGAGCTTGACCGCCTGGTCCTTCAGCTCCTTGGCCGACGGGTCGGGGTCCGCGTGCGCGATGGGGAACGAATGGGGGGCCACCACGTGGGGTGTGATGGAAAGGGCGGTGAGCGCGCCGGCGATCGTGAGCGCCCGGACGCGGAAACGAGCCGTCCGCACCAAATCTCCTCTCCTTGTCCGCCTACCGAGTTAGCTGACGGGTTCGGGCCGGAGCAGCCCGTCCGCTACCGCGCGCGGATATGGGTCCACGCGGCTGCGGATTCACCCCAGACGGCATCGGCGGGGGCGGTCCCCCGAACGCTCCGAAAGTGGGTCCCCGGCTCCTCGGGGCGCCGGCTGCGGCCCGTGGACTCGGCGGTGCGGCCTCCGTTTCACGGAAGGCCGACGTCAGAGCGGGACACTAACGGAACCGCCAGGGGATGCCAACCAGAACATGCGAATTCGCAGGTCGTGGCGGACGGTGCGCGGGGTTAACGCCGGGTTTGACGGCCCTTGGCGGGCCGGCGGGAAATCTGGGGCCAGTGCGGTGCGGTGGGTCCGGCACGGCCGCCGGTGGCAGGGAACGGGCGGGGTGTTCGGTAACCTCGCCTGTTTGTGGAAGTCGTGATCAGGCGTGCCCGTACCGCCGACGTTCAGGGGATCCGCAGGCTGGTCGATCTGTACGCCGGGTCGGGGCGACGCCTGCTCAAGAAGTCCACGGTGAAGCTGTACGAGGACGTCCAGGAGTACTGGGTCGCCGAGGACGTCGAGGGCGCGGGCCCCGGGGAGGCCGGCCCCATCGTGGCGTGCGGGGCCCTCCACGTGATGTGGGAGGACCTGGCGGAGGTCCGCTCGGTCGCCGTCGACAAGGGGTACGGCGGCCGCGGGATCGGGCACCGCATCGTCGCGCGGCTCCTGGAGACCGCGCGGGAACTCGGCGTCCGGCGGGTGTTCTGTCTTACCTTCGAAGTGGAGTTCTTCGCGCGCCATGGTTTCCAGCAGATCCTCGGTACTCCGGTGGCGCCAGAGGTGTACGAGGAACTCCTCCGCTCCTACGACGAAGGCGTTGCAGAGTTCTTGGACCTCGACAGGGTCAAGCCCAATACGTTGGGAAACACCCGGATGTTGCTTCGCCTGGAGGACTGACCCAGATGAGTGATTCCCCCAACCGCGGGCGGCCCTACCAGCCGCCGCAGGGGCAGGGTTCGTACGGACCGCCGCCCCCGTACCAGGGTTCCCCGCAATGGCAGCAGCCCGAGCGGCAGGGGCAGGCCCAACCGCCCGCGCAGCAGTGGCAGCAACAGCAGCAGCCTCCGTCCCACCAGCAGCAGTGGCAGAACCCGCAGCAGGACCAGTGGCAGCAGCCGTCGTACGAGTCCTATGAGCAGCCGGCCTACGACCAGTACGGCGGCGCCTCCGGCGGGGACATGCCGCTGGCGCCCATCATGCGGCGCGCGGGGGCCCGGCTCATCGACAACGCGCTCGTCGCGGTCTTCGGGTTCGCGCTCGTCCTTCCCATCACGATCGGCGCGTTCGGGCTGGGCAAGCCCGGCAGCAAGACGGAGGACGAGGGCGGCATCTGGAACTGGCCCATCATCTTCACGCTGTTCGCGGTCCTGTCGGTATTGCCGTTCATTTACGAGGCCGTACAGCTGTCCATGTGGGGCCGGACACTCGGCAAGCGCTTCTTGGGCATCGGTGTCGTCCAGGCCCGTCCCGCCGGGAACCCGCTGACGACGACGCAGGCCGTGTGGCGGGCCGCCATCACCCACGTCGCCTACCAGATCGGCGTCTTCTTCTTCCTCGTGCTGGCCGTGATGGTGTGGCAGTACTTCGCCTACGGGATGGTGCTGGTCTGGGCGGGTGCCCTGATGGCCTACCTCTGGGCCATCTGGGACCAGCCGCTGCACCAGGCGCTGCACGACCGCTTCGCCGACACCCTCGTCATCGACGAGCGCGTCGGGTACGGCGAGTACGCCGAGTACACGGAGTAGGTCCGCGATGGCGACATCGCAAACGCCGGCACAGGGGTCGGAGGAGCCGTCCGGGCCGGAGAGCGGCCTCCAGAACGACGGGTCCCCACCGCAGGAGGACGGGGACGGCCCGGCGCTCGCCGAGCCGGGGCAGCGCCTCCTGGCGCGCATCGTCGACACCCTGATCGTCGGCCTGCCCGTCATCATCGTGGTGAAGGAGTTCGTCTCCGGCCACCAACTCGACGTCGTCGCCCCGCCCGCCGTGGCCGGGTGCATGCTGCTGTACGAGGCCGTCCAGCTCGCCATCTGGGGGCGGACGCTCGGCAAGCGCTTCGCGGGGATCGAGGTCGTCTCCGCCGTCCCCGCCTTGCCCGGCCGTGAGGGCGCGGCCACGGGTGCGGAGGAGGCGGGGACCGCCCCGTCCGCCGCGGGCCCGCCGCAGGCGCCCTACGGCCGTCCGAGCGCCCTGCGGGCCGTCCTGAGGGCCGCGGTGTACGCGGTGCCGATCGCGCTCCGGCCCGTTCACATTCTCGGCCTTCTGGCGGGCGTGTTCTGGGTGGCGAACGCCGGGTTCATATACGAGGGGACGCGCCGCCAGGCCCTCCATGACAGGCTCGCCGGCACCCTGGTCGTAAAACGCCGCACGCCTTGATTCACGGGCGTTCCGCGGCTCTCTCCGACATACCGGTGCTGTGCCCCGCATACGCGCGGTGACGGTCCCGTCCTGATCGCGTCGGCCGCTTGTACGCCGGGCCGGCGGGAGTTTGGCGGGGATCCCCGTGTCGTTTCGGACACCGGGCTTGCACGGGCCAATGCCAGCTCGTTCCGGACACGTTCGGGTTACGGGCGAGATTCCCGGACGATGTGTCTCGTGCCGGAAGGCGCCTCCGGTTTGGGATCTGCTTCCGGCGGGCCGGGGACTCGGCCTTCATTGCGCCGGGCCACTTACTCCGGAGGGGACGCCAGTCTCACGCGGACCGGGGCAGGTGGCCGCTTTGTACCGCTTATCCACAGATTTCGGGATCGACTAGTGCCGATGGCGTTACGCTCCGGCGTCCGGCCGGGACTTCCGGGGTGCCGGACGGCAACAGATTTCGTCTCGGCCCCGCTGTTCGTCATCTGTCCACATCCCCCGGTGGCAGCCCCTGCGCCCCTGGTGGCGCGGCGTGCCGGTCCGCCGTGCATTCCTGGCGCCTGCACCGGTTAGTGCCGTTACGGCAGGGCTAATCGGCGGCAAGGGGTGCCGGTGTGCCGACCCTGTTATGGTCCGGGTGGGCACTTTTCCGGCCGCGGTCCTCCCGGCGGAAAGCCCGGCCGCCCCCATACCTGGTCCAATGCGCGTTCGACGCCCCAGGTCAGCGCCGTGCGCCGTGACGCCGGTCACGCCGAAATCCACAGGCCGGCGGTCCGCCGGAATTGAACGCGGCCCATCCGGGCGCGCCCGCCGTCCACCCGCCGCGCACCGGTGGTCTCGCCGATAGCCGCCGCCAACGGATGTTCATCCTGGACTTGAATTGTCATCGGCAGACTTCCCGGTATATCTTTGTCAACCGAATGCAGTTTGCTCCAGCCGAAAGGTCTGTCCCCATGGCACAGAAGGTTCAGGTGCTTCTCGTCGACGACCTCGACGGTGGCGAGGCGGACGAGACCGTAGCGTTCTCGATCGACGGCGCCTCCTACGAGATCGACCTCAGTGGCGCCAACGCTAAGAAGCTGCGGGATTCTCTCCTGCCGTTCGTGGAGAAGTCGCGCAAGGCGGGCACGGTCAACAAGCGGCGCCGCCAGCGTGGCGCGTCCAGCCGCGAGCGCAGCGCCGAGATCCGTGCCTGGGCCAAGAACAATGGCATCAAGGTCAATGAGCGCGGCCGGATCCCCGCGACGGTGATCGAGCAGTACGAGGCGGCGAACTGACCGCCCCACCCCGCCCCGGCGGCCCGTCTCCCTCCATGAGACGGGCCGTTCGCTTGTGGCGTAGCGTCCAGGTGGTTTCGCCTCCGCCGCCGCGCGGTAGACCAGGACATCACCCCCATCCGACGATCCTCGGACGCGACCCCGGACGACCTGCGGAAAGCCCCCGTTCGCTTGGGGCGTAGCGGGAACATGACGCACCGATGCGGTAGTTGGATGAGACTGAACAGCGCTTAGCTGGGGAACGTCTTCTGGTGGGAGTGCACCGGGCGGCCTCCTCGGGGCGGGCTAGCATGCGGAAGGACAGTTCCGGACGTTCCGGACTCTGCCCAACCGCTCTGTGAGGAGCGACGAGATGTTCGAGAGGTTCACCGACCGCGCGCGGCGGGTTGTCGTCCTGGCTCAGGAAGAGGCCAGGATGCTCAACCACAACTACATCGGCACCGAGCACATCCTCCTGGGTCTGATCCACGAGGGTGAGGGCGTCGCTGCCAAGGCCCTGGAGAGTCTGGGGATCAGCCTTGAGGCGGTCCGCCAGCAGGTCGAGGAGATCATCGGCCAGGGCCAGCAGGCGCCGTCGGGCCACATCCCGTTCACTCCGCGCGCCAAGAAGGTGCTCGAGCTGTCACTGCGCGAGGCGCTGCAGCTCGGCCACAACTACATCGGCACGGAGCACATCCTGCTCGGGCTGATCCGCGAGGGCGAGGGCGTGGCCGCCCAGGTGCTGGTCAAGCTCGGCGCCGACCTCAACCGGGTCCGCCAGCAGGTCATCCAGCTGCTGCACGGCTACCAGGGCAAGGAGCCGGCCGCCTCCGGCGGCCCCTCGGAGTCCGCGCCGTCCACCTCCCTCGTGCTCGACCAGTTCGGCCGCAACCTGACGCAGGCCGCGCGGGAGGGCAAGCTGGACCCGGTCATCGGCCGGGACAAGGAGATCGAGCGGGTCATGCAGGTGCTGTCCCGCCGCACCAAGAACAACCCCGTCCTCGTGGGCGAGCCCGGCGTCGGTAAGACGGCCGTCGTCGAGGGGCTGGCGCAGAAGATCGTCAAGGGCGAGGTCCCGGAGACGCTGAAGGACAAGCAGCTCTACACCCTCGACCTGGGCGCGCTGGTCGCCGGCTCCCGGTACCGCGGCGACTTCGAAGAGCGCCTGAAGAAGGTGCTCAAGGAGATCCGCACCCGCGGCGACATCATCCTGTTCATCGACGAGCTGCACACGCTCGTCGGGGCGGGCGCCGCCGAGGGCGCGATCGACGCCGCCAGCATCCTCAAGCCGATGCTGGCCCGCGGCGAGCTGCAGACCATCGGCGCCACCACGCTGGACGAGTACCGCAAGCACCTGGAGAAGGACGCCGCGCTCGAGCGCCGCTTCCAGCCGATCCAGGTCGCCGAGCCGTCCCTGTCGCACACGATCGAGATCCTCAAGGGCCTGCGGGACCGCTACGAGGCGCACCACCGCGTGTCGATCACCGACAGCGCGCTGGTCGCGGCCGCGCAGCTCGCCGACCGCTACATCAGCGACCGGTTCCTGCCCGACAAGGCGATCGACCTCATCGACGAGGCCGGCTCGCGGATGCGCATCCGCCGGATGACCGCTCCGCCGGACCTGCGCGAGTACGACGAGAAGATCGCCGACGTCCGGCGCGACAAGGAGTCCGCGATCGACGCGCAGGACTTCGAGAAGGCCGCGGCGCTGCGCGACTCCGAGAAGCAGCTGCTCGGCCAGAAGGCGCAGCGGGAGAAGGAGTGGAAGGCCGGCGACATGGACGTCGTCGCCGAGGTCACCGACGAGCTGATCGCCGAGGTCCTCGCCACCGCCACCGGCATCCCGGTCTTCAAGCTGACCGAGGAGGAGTCCACCCGGCTGCTGCGCATGGAGGACGAGCTCCACAAGCGCGTCATCGGCCAGGAGGACGCCATCAAGGCGCTCTCGCAGTCGATCCGCCGCACCCGCGCCGGCCTGAAGGACCCGAAGCGTCCCGGCGGCTCGTTCATCTTCGCCGGCCCGTCCGGCGTCGGTAAGACCGAGCTGTCCAAGACCCTCGCGGAGTTCCTGTTCGGCGACGAGGACGCGCTGATCCAGCTCGACATGTCCGAGTTCATGGAGAAGCACACCGTCTCGCGGCTGTTCGGCTCCCCGCCCGGCTACGTCGGGTACGAGGAGGGCGGCCAGCTGACCGAGAAGGTGCGCCGCAAGCCGTTCTCCGTCGTGCTGTTCGACGAGATCGAGAAGGCCCACCAGGACATCTTCAACTCGCTGCTGCAGATCCTGGAGGACGGCCGGCTCACCGACGCGCAGGGCCGCGTCGTGGACTTCAAGAACACCGTCATCATCATGACGACGAACCTGGGGTCCAAGGACATCTCCAAGGGCGTCTCGATGGGCTTCGCCCGCGCGAACGACGAGCAGGGCTCGTACGACCGGATGAAGGCCAAGGTGTCGGAGGAGCTCAAGCAGCACTTCCGTCCCGAGTTCCTCAACCGCGTCGACGACACGGTGGTCTTCCACCAGCTCACCCCGAAGGAGATCATCCAGATCGTCGACCTGATGATCGCCCGGGTGGACGAGCGGCTCAAGGACCGCGACATGGGCATCGAGCTGCGCCAGGACGCCAAGGACCTGCTGGCGATCCGGGGCTACGACCCGGTGCTCGGCGCCCGGCCGCTGCGCCGCACGATCCAGCGCGAGATCGAGGACCAGCTCTCCGAGAAGATCCTCTACAACGAGCTCAAGGCCGGCCAGATCGTCATCGTGGGCACCGAGAACTTCGACCCCGAGGGCGGCCAGCGGGACGCCGACGAGGTCCTGGAGGCCAAGTTCACCTTCCGGGGTGTGCCGAAGCCGTCCGCCACGGTCCCCGACGCCCCGCCCATCGAGGGCGCGGTCAACTTCAACAAGGACTGATCACCTCAGCCCTCGGCAGGGCCCGCACCGACCCGTTCGGTGCGGGCCCTTCCGCATGCGGGGGGCGTGTCCCGGGGCGCATGCGCGGCGGCTGTGCGGGGATCATCCCGCCGTACGCGAACCCCCTACCGGCTGGGAGCAGATGTGACCCGTCCGCCGCGCATGGCCCTGTCCGCGCCCGTCCTGGACGCACCGGACCCGCAGAAGCTGGCTGCCTTCTACCGGCGCCTCCTGGGCTGGACGGTGGTGCAGAACGCGCCCGGCTGGGTGAAACTGCGCCCGCCCGGCGGCGGGACGGGGCTCTCCTTCCAGACGGAGCCGCTTCACGTCACGCCCACATGGCCCGCGTCGGAGGGCGCGCAGCAGATCCAGGCCCATCTGGACATCGAGGTGGACGATCTGGACGCGGCGTCCCGGCATGCCGAGGACTGCGGCGCCGTCCTCGCCGCCTTCCAGCCGGCCGACGACGTGCGCGTGTTCCTCGACCCGGTCGGCCATCCGTTCTGCTTGTTCATCCGCGAGCCCGAGGCCCCGACCGAGCTCTGAGCGGGGTTATCCACAGAACGCCATTCCACTTCCGGACGCGGAGACGCCCCTCGACGATGGACTGCAACGAGGACCATCGGCGAAAGGGGCGCACATGAGGGTCGTTCTCCGGTGTGCCTTCGGCCTTCTCTCGGCGTTCTTCGGCGCCCGGGGATGTCGGAGGCGACTTCTAGGATTCGAACATGCGATCGAATGGAGTGGGTTCGGCGGCGCAGTACGGGCGGCCGCGCGGCCGCCCGCTGGACGCGGCGTTCCACCGCGACGTGCGCGCCCCGGCGCCGCCGCGGCTGCCGATCTTCAGATCCCGGCTGCAGGGGGAGCTGCTCGCGCGCCTGCTGCTGGGCCCGCGGCGCGAGGCGTCGATGCTCGACCTCGCGGTGATGCTCCGTACCGACCTCGGCTCGGTGATGCGCGAGGTGGAGCGGCTGTCGCGGGCGGGCGTCCTCGCGCTGCGCCGCACGCTCGCCGGCCGCCTCGTCTCCCGCGACGAGGCGAGCCCGCTGTACGAGCCGCTCGCCCGCCTGGTCATGCTGACGTTCGGCCCGGCCGCCGTGGTCGCCGAGGAGTTCGGGCGGCTCCCGCTCGTCCGCGAGACGCACCTGTTCGGCCCCTGGGCCGCCCGCTACGCCGGCGTGCCGGGCGACCCGCCGTGCGATGTCGAGGTGCTGGTGATCGGCGAGATCGGCCGCGACGTCGCCTTCGACGCCGCCCAGGAGGCCGCCGCCCGGCTCGGCCTCCCCGTCCACCCGGTCGTCCGGAGCCCCGCGGAATGGGCGGACGACACCGACCCCTTCCTCCGCGAGATCCGCGCCGGCCACCTGTTCACCGCCGCAGGCTGACCCGCTGCCCGGGGCCACCGGCTCACTGCACGATGTCGTGGCCTGCGTTGCGGGCGCGGCGCAGGGCGACGCGCATGGCCAGCCCTATCCCGAGCCGGTAGAGGAGCTTGGACGGCGGCGTCCGGTAGGCGAGTTCGGTGTGCGGGGCGTAGTGGACCTGCGGGCCGCTGTCCAGCCAGCCCGTGTGGACGCGCTGATGCTGCCCCTGCACGTACTTGCTGAAGGAGTGGGCCGTCAGGCCGGCACGGCGGCCGCCGTCGGGAAGGATCCCGAGCGGGACGTGGAGCAGTATCCCGTCGGCGTCATGACCGCTGAAGCCGACGGGGATCACCATGGGGAAGCCGTCGGCACCGGTCCACCCGAGCAGTGCCTCGGGAAGGCCCTCGAGCCGCTGGGCCGCCTTGACGTGGTCGATGCGCGGAGCGGTGCCACGGCCGGGTGCCTCATGCGGTGGCGGCGGGCCGGGCAGCCGGGGGCCGAAGACCTCCGGGCTCCCCTTGCAGGAAAGGTCCGGCCACACGACCAGTCGCTCGACCGCGATGTCGATGACCACGCGGGTGTAGTACGGGCGCAGCCAAGGGCCCCAGAAGGGACCGGTGGCGCGCGGTCCGTCGAAACGCTCCCAGTCCGCGCCCAGGGACGCGGGATAGTCGTCGCGCGGGGCCGAGAGCGACGCGGTGCCCTGGACCAGCACGTACTCGGGGCGGTCGCCGTAGCCATGCAGCCTGGTGTGGAAGGCCAGGGCGACGCGGGGATTCCGCCTGATGCGCTCCAGCTTCTTCCAGCCCCCGACCGAGCTGTTCACGGTCACGGTGCCGGCGTCGCGATTCCGTGCCCCGAAGTTCGTCACCGGGGTGAGCACCACGCCGCGGGCCGGCGTGACCGTGGCGAGCATGACGGCCTGGTCGCCGCCGATGATCTCATCGACGCCATCGGGCCAGTGTGCGGAGCTCATCGGTGGCCTCCTCGGCTCGGCGACCGCCACACTAACAGACGCTTTTGTTTATTAGAGGGAGGTCAGAAGGCGGTCGATGAGCAGCCAGGCGCCGAGGCCCGCCATGGCGACGCCGGACAGCCGGCCGATCGCGCGGGCGGCGGCGGGACGTCCCTGCAGCACGCCACGGGCCAGGGTGCCGAGGGTGAGGTAGAAGACCGCGCAGGTCGCGATGTAGGTCGTGCCGAGGACGCCGATCTGGCCGGCGATCGGCCAGCGGCCGTCCGGGTCCGTGAACTGGGGCAGCAGCGCGACGAATATCAGCAGCCCCTTGGGATTGAGCCCGCTGACGCCGATGCCGCGCAGGAAGATCCGCCATTCGGTGCCCTCGGGCCGGGCGCCCTGCGGGTCGGGTGCGGACGGGTGCATGAGGGTCGTGACCCCATGCCACATGAGGTAGGCGCCGCCGACGAGCGTGAGGCCGGTGAGAAGGTCGGGGGACCCGGCGACCAGCGCCCCGACTCCGGCCGCGACGACGATCGTGACGGCGGTGTACCCGGTGACCAGCCCGCTCACCGCGGGGAGGACGGAGCGCCCCCGCAGCCCGGCGCTGACCGTGAAGGCCCAGTCCGCTCCGGGGACGGCGATGAGCAGGAACGCGACCGACCAGAAGGCGAGGACGGAGCCGGTGGCCATGGCGGGATTCCCCTCGGGTGGCGGATGATGCGAGGAGAATATGGTTGATCTGCCGAAATGTGCTGCCAAGTTTCGCTAGTACTCGCAGCAGTCGTGGAAGGATCTTCTACGTGGACGCGATCGACCGGAAGATCATTGCTGTGCTGCAGGAGGACGGCCGGATGACGGTCACCGATCTGGCGGCGCGGGTGGGGCTGAGCGTCTCGCCGTGCCACCGGCGGCTACGGGAGCTGGAGCGCAGCGGGACCATCCGCGGGTACCGCGCGGTCGTCGACGCCGCCGCCCTGGGGCTGACGTTCCAGGCGCTCGTGTTCGTCACCATGCGGCAAGAGGACCGGGAGACGCTGCTGGGCTTCGAGGCGGCGGTGGAGCGGGTCCCGGAGGTGGTCCAGGCGCAGCGCCTGTTCGGCGACCCCGACTACCTGCTGCGCATCGTCACCGCCGACCTGACGGCGTACCAGGAGCTGGAGGACGACGTGCTGTCGGCGCTGCCCGGCGTCCAGCGCCTCAACTCCACGCTCGTAATGAAGCACATCGTCAACGACCGCCCCCTCCCCACCTGAACCCCGGCACCCGCAATGCACACGGCGCCAAGGCGGACCAGCCAAAACCCAAGAACGCGCATCCGCTCAACTGCGCCACCCGACAGTGGCGCGCCGTGGCGTAGCCGGTGGCGAGGCCGGTGGGTCGGAGATTGAGGACACGCATCCGATCGGCTGCGTCGCCGGCGGTGGCGCCCCGCGAGGTGACCGGTGGCGGGGCCGGTGGGGTGAGGGCTGAGCAGGCGCGTCGGGTCGGCCGCGTCGCTGGCGGTGGCGCGGCGTGAGGTGATCAGTGGCGGGATTGGTGGGTTGGGGGCTGAGCAGGCGCAGCCGGTCGGCTGCGTCGCCTGGCACTGGCGTGTTGTGGGGTGGCTGGTGGCGGGTGGCGGGATTGGTGGGCTGGGGGCTGAGCAGGCGCGTCCGGTCATTTGCGCTGCCCGGCCGTGGCGCGCCGTTGGCCGTGGTGTGGTCGGTGGGGTGGGGCAGAGAGGTGCATAGGTGGGCTGGGGTGGCCTGGTTTTGCGTGCGTTCGGCTGTGGGGCGGTGGGCGGGGAGGTTGGCGTGTGGGATGGGGGAGGCGCGTTTGATCGCCTCGGTCACGTGGCTGTGGGAGCCCGGTGTCGATTTCCCGGTTGTCGTCTCGGTTACGGGGTTGTGGCGAGCCAGGTGTCGATCTCCTGGTTGAGGCGCGCCTTGGTGGTGGCGGGGGCGAAGGAGGCGTCGACGCCGGCGCTGGCCAGAGAGGCGAGAGTGGTGTCGTCGTAGCCGAACGCGTCGCGGACGCGGGCGTACTCGGCGGCGAGCGGCGTGCCGATCAGGGCGGGGATGTCGGTGTTGACCGTGACGATCAGTCCCGCCTCGCGGAGCCGAGGAAGGGGGTGATCGTCGAGGGACCGCGCGAATCCCAGCGCCACGTTGGACGACGGGCAGACCTCGAGCGGGATCTTCCGTTCGCGGACCTCGGCGACCAGGTCCGGGTCGTCCAGGACGCGGATGCCGTGGCCGAGGCGCTCGGTACGGCCCGCACCGAGCGCTTGCCGGATGCTGGCCGGGCCCTCGCCCTCACCGGCGTGGTGGACGACGTGGAGCCCGGCGTCGCGGGCCGCCGCGAAGACCTCGGTGAACGGGTCGCCCGGGTAGGACTCGTCCCCGGCGAGGCCCATGGCGGCGACGCCGTCGTGGCGGCGGGCGAGGTCCAGCGTGCGCCAGGCCCGGTCGACGGAGCGGCGGCGGGAATGGTCGAGGAGCAGACCGACTTCGATGCCGAACGCCTCGCCTCCCGCGGCGAGGCCCTCGCGGACGGCCGCCAGCGGCATGTCGAGGTCGCCGAGCCGTTCGCCGTGGGCGGCGGCGGTGAACGAGACCTCGGCGTAGCGGGTGCCCTGCGCCGCCTCGTCCTCGCAGAACTCGTAGGCGATCCGTCGGAAGTCGCCGGGCCGCCGCAGGCACGTGCGCACGAGGTCGTTCTGGGCGAAGAAGGCGGCGAACCCGCCGAACGTGCCGCTGTCCTCGGGCACCGGCACGCCGTTGGCCGTCCCGATCTCCCGCAGCGTCCCCCACCGCACGGTGCTCTCCAGGTGAACGTGCAGGTGGGCCTTGGGCAGGGTCAGCAGATCACGCACCGCCGTACCGTACGGTCCCGCCGAGACCTCTGACCAACGATTTATCGCTGGAAGGTCAGAGGACGACACCGTCACCGAAACGCGGCACTTCACCGACGGCGACCGTGTGCGCCGGGCCTCCGGGAGGCCGTCCTAACGGACCAGGGCCTTGACGTCGATGTCGATCGGGAAGGGCACGTCGACCTTCAGGCGGTCGCGGAAGATCCCGGTCGCCACGTAGGCGCCGGTCGCCTTGTCGAGTTCCAGGACGTGGATCGCCGGACGCCCGCTCTCGTTCTCGACCAGCCAGAAGAACTCGATCCCGGCTCTGGCGTACTTGATGCGCTTGGTATCGCGGTCGCGTTCCTCGGACTCCGGCGAGACGATCTCGACGACCAGCAGGACCTCCTCGGGGAGGTAGTACGTGCGCCGGAGTTCCGGGTCCTCCTGCTGGGGACGGTAGACGAGCACATCGGGTTCAGGGCGTTGGCGGCGCCCGAGCTTGACGGTCATGTCCGTGTGCACGCCGGTGCCCTCGGGAATCTGATCTTCCAAGGCGTTCGCGAGTCGCCGCATCACCCTGTCGTGGAAGGCTGATTGCGGCGACATCATGATGAGCGCTCCGTCGATCATTTCGAACCGGGGGCCGTCAGAGGGAAGCGAGTCGAGATATTCGGCGGTCCAGCCTTCCGGCGGGGGACGGAGCCAATCGGGGACCGGTTCGGCGGTCACGGCATCCTCCTACGTCGTCATCCCACCCCTATGTTGACACAGAGGCTCAGGTGGGGAGGGTGTAGCGGCCGTCGTCCAGGGGGTCTACCAGGCCGTCGGCTATGAGGGCGTCCAGGGCGCGTTCGCGTTGGAGGGGGTCGGACCAGACGACGTCGAGGACGGGCTTCTCGACGGGGCCGGAGGCGTCGCGGAGGACGGCGAGGAGGCGGCCGCGGCACTGGCGGTCGGTGCCCGCGTAGGTCTGGCCCTTGCGGGGCGGGCCGTCGTAGGCGGGCCGGCCGTTCAGGTGCCAGGTGCACTGGGACAGGACGGGGCAGTCGACGCAGCGGGGCGTGCGGGCGGTGCAGACCAGGGCGCCGAGCTCCATGACGGCGACGGCCCAGCGGGCGGCGGTCGGCGGGTCGGCGGGCAGCAGGCCCTCGGCGAGCGTCACCTCGGCCCTGGTCTGGGCCTTCGGCGGGTACTCCACGCCGGAGACGAGGCGCGCCAGGACGCGGCGGACGTTGGTGTCGAGGACGGCGTGGCGCTGCCGGAAGGCGAAGCTGGCGACGGCGGCGGCGGTGTAGGCGCCGATGCCGGGCAGGGCCAGCAGGTCAGCGTGGGACGCGGGGACCTCGCCGCCGTGCCGGTCGGTGATCGCGCGGGCGCTCTCGTGGAGGCGCAGCGCGCGGCGCGGGTAGCCGAGCCGGCCCCAGGCGCGGACGGCCTCACCGGACGGTTCGGCGGCGAGCGCGGCGGGCGTGGGCCAGCGGTCCATCCAGGCCTGCCAGACCGGCAGGACGCGGACGACGGGGGTCTGCTGCAGCATGATCTCGCTGACGAGGACGCCCCAGGGGGTGGCGCCGGGGGCGCGCCAGGGGAGGTCCCGGGCGTTCGCCTCGTACCAGTCGAGGATCGGGTCGGTATAGGTGGAGTTCATGGCGGATCGCCATTGTGGCACGCGGCGGGCGCGGCGGTCAGACGTAGCGTTCGAGGATCGACGACTCGGCGAGCCGGGACAGCCCCTCGCGGACGCTGCGGGCCCGCGACTCGCCGACGCCGCCGACGGCCTGGAGGTCGTCGATGCTGGCGGCGAGGAGCTTCTGCAGCCCGCCGAAGTGCTCGACGAGCCGTTCGACGACCATGCTGGGCAGCCGCGGCACCTTGGCGAGCAGCCGGAACCCCTTCGGGCTGACCGGCAGGTCGAGGGCGTCGGGCCCGGCGAAACCCATCACCTCGGCGACCGTGGACAGGTCGAGCAGCTCGTTGGCCGACAGCGTGTCCAGCGCGGACAGGATCGCGGTGACGCCGCGGGCGCGGGTGTCGTCGGACGGGTAGTCGCGGACGATCAGCTCCCGGTCGACGTCGACGCCGGAGACCAGCTCGTCGAGCTGGAGGGAGAGCAGCCGGCCGTCGGTGCCGAGCTCGACGACGTAGCCCTCGATCTCGTCGGCGATGCGGCGCACCATCTCCAGCCGCTGCACGACGGCGCTGACGTCCCGGACGGTGACGAGGTCCTCGATCTCCAGCGCGGACAGCGTGCCGGACACCTCGTCCAGCCGCAGCTTGTAGCGCTCGAGGGTGGCGAGGGCCTGGTTGGCCTTGGACAGGATCGCCGCCGAGTCCTCCAGGACGTAGCGGATGCCGTCGAGGTAGAGCGCGATGATCCGCATCGACTGGCTGACCGAGATGACCGGGTGGGGCGTCTGGCGGGCGACGCGCTCGGCGGTGCGGTGCCGGGTGCCCGACTCCTCGGTGGGGATGGTGGAGTCCGGCACGAGGTGGACGGCGGCCCGCACGATGTGGGAGTGGTCGTTGTCCAGCACGATCGCGCCGTCCATCTTGGCCAGCTCGCGCAGCCGCGTGGCGGAGAACTCGACGTCGAGTTCGAAGCCGCCCGAGCACAGGTCCTCGACGGCCTGGTCGTAGCCGAGCACGATCAGCCCGCCGGTGTGCCCCCGCAGGATGCGTTCCAGGCCGTCGCGTATCTGCGTGCCCGGGGCCACCGCGGCGAGCGTGGCGCGGCGTCGTTCGTCATGAGCCTTGTCGTGTTCTGGCACCTGGCCCCCGGAGGTCGCTGGACGGCGTCAGTTTACCGAGGAGGGCGGCGGCCCGGTTCCTCCCCTGGTCGCAAACGCCTGACGCGTGCCGTAATACTCTGGCGTTACCCGCGTCAGGGCGCGGTAAAGGCGACCTGGAGGGCCTGTTGCAGGCTGTCGACCTCCATCACCTTCATGCCCTCGTAGCTGCTGAGCTGCGGGTCGGCGCGCTTGAGCGGCGATCCGTCGGCGAGTTCGAGGGAGCCGCGCGGGACGACGGCGTGCTTGAAGCCGAGCCGCGCCGCCTCGGCGAGCCGCCGCTGCACGCCCGGGACGACGCGGACCTCCCCGGCGAGGCCGACCTCGCCGAGCGCGATGAGGCTGCTGGACAGCGCCTGCTCGACGGTGGACCCGGCGACGGCGAGGCCGAGCGCGAGGTCGACGGAGGTCTCGGCGAGCCGGACGCCGCCGACGGTGGAGACGTACACGTCCTGCTCGTGCATGGAGATCTTGCAGCGCTGGGCGAGGACGGCCAGCACCATCGCGACGCGGGAGGTGTCGAGGCCGGACGTGGCGCGCCGCGGCGCGGGCAGGTGCGACTTGGCGACGAGCGCCTGCACCTCGGCGACGAGCGGCCGGCGGCCCTCCAGCGTGACGGTGACGCAGGTGCCGGGCACGGGCTCGTCGCGGCGGGTGAGGAACAGCCCGCTCGGGTCGGGCAGCCCGACGATCCCGACCTCCGACAGGTCGAAGCAGCCCAGCTCGTCGGTCGGGCCGTAGCGGTTCTTGACGGCGCGGATCATCCGGAGCCGGGAGTGCCGGTCGCCCTCGAAGTACAGGACGACGTCGACGAGGTGCTCCAGCAGCCGCGGCCCCGCGATCGCCCCCTCCTTGGTGACGTGGCCGACCAGCACGACGGTGATGCCGCGCTCCTTGGCGATCCGGATCAGGTTCGCGGCGACCTCGCGGATCTGGGTGACGCCGCCGGGCGCGCCGTCGACCTCCGACGTCCCGATGGTCTGGATGGAGTCGACGACGAGGAGGGTCGGTTCGACGGTGTCGACGTGCCCGAGGACGGCGGACAGCTCCGTCTCGGCGGCCAGGTACAGGTCGTCGGTGATGGCGCCGACGCGGTCGGCGCGCAGCCGGACCTGCTCCGCCGACTCCTCGCCGGTGATGTACAGGACGCGCCTGGCGCTGGCGGGCGCCTGCCGCGGGATGTCGGTCTTCGGCGGCGTGGACGCCAGGGCCGCGACCTCCAGCAGCAGCGTCGACTTGCCGATGCCGGGCTCGCCCGCCAGCAGCAGCACGGCCCCGGGCACGATGCCGCCGCCGAGGACGCGGTCCAGCTCGTCGAGCCCGGTGGGCCTGGTCTGCGCGTTGTGGACGTCGACCTGCCCGATCGGCTTGGCCGGCGTGCTGACGGGCCCGGCGGTCACGACCCGCGCGGGGGTGGCCGAGGCCGCCTCGGTGACCGTGCCCCACGTCTGGCACTCGCCGCAGCGCCCCACCCACTTGGAGGTCTGCCAGCCGCATTCGGAGCAGCGGTAGGCAGCCTTCGCCGTCTTCGCCTTCGCCATGGGGCGAAACTCTAGAGGCCCGGTCGGACAGAACTAGGCGGTCGCGCTCTTGCGGGCGCGTTCGATGAGGTCGCCGAGGTGGTCGGAGACGACGCTGGGACGTTCGAGCATGGCCATGTGGCCGGCGGTGGGGACGACCTCCAGCCGGGCGGACGGGACGCAGCCGGCGATCTTCAGGCTGTGCTCGACCGGGGTGAGCATGTCGTTCTCCGCGCCGATGACCAGGGTGTCGGCGGCGCCGAGGGACGCGCAGTCGCTGATCACCTCGGTGGTGACCATCGAGTGGAAGAAGTCGATGAGCGCGTCCATCCGGGTCTCGGTCATCATCTGCTCGGCGAACGCGACGGCGGCGGGGCTGGCGTCGGGGCCGTAGGCGATCAGGTCGAGGATCAGCGTGGAGCCGTCCCGGCCGAGGTGGCGGACCTTCTCGATGCCGGCGGAGCCGGCGCCGAGGGCGCGCAGCGCGCGGGGCAGGACGCGCTGGGTGGCGCGGGCGAGCAGCGCGGGCATCCCGAGGGTGACCTCGCCGAGGCCGCCGGACGAGGTGCACAGCAGCCCGATCGCGGCGATCTTGTCGCCGACCAGGCCGGCGTTGGCGTCGGCGTAGCGCATCGTGGTCATGCCGCCCATCGAGTGGCCGACCAGGACGACGGGGGTGCCGGCGGGGACGGTGGCCTCGATGACGGCGCCGAGGTCGCCCGCGAGGCGGTCGAGGCTGTAGCCGTCGCGGTCGCCGCCGTCGGAGCGGCCGTGGCCGCGCTGGTCCCAGAAGACGAGCCGGCCGAGGCCGCGCAGCGCCTTGCGCTGGAAGTGCCAGGAGTCCTGGGTGAGGGTCCAGCCGTGCGAGAACACGATGGCGAGGTCGGTGCGGTCCTCGCCGTCGATCTCGGCGTACAGCCGGGTGCCGTCGTCGGCGCGGACGGGGACGGGGCGGCCGCGCAGCGAGCCGAACGGCTCGCCCGCGTAGGGGTCGGGCCGCAGCTGGAGGCGGCGGACGGCGCGGCGCTGCAGGGCCAGCCCCGCGCCGGCGCCGGCTCCGGCGAGCGCGGCGGCGGCGACGACGCCGCCCAGCGCCTTCGCCCGGTGGGCCCGGTGGGCCTGGGGGGTGGTCCCCGCAGGGGCGGCACTGCTGGTCCTGGCGGCACGGCCCATGGCCGGTTCCTCCGTTCCTTCGGGCGGACGCCGGCCGGGGGTCGGGGGCGGCGTCGCGGGCGCCTGCGGCGCCGGTGGTGGTCCGGCGCCAATTGTTGTACGCGGGGTCCAAGAGTGGCCACAGCGGGACGGCGACTGTGACGGACTCGTCAGTAACCTCAGGCGCAACGCCACCACAGATTGACCGCGTAGTCCACTTCGAGACCGGGATGCTCGCGCAGGAACTCCGCCGCGAGCCCGGCGGGGAACTCGATCCGCAGCACCGCCGCGAGGTCGTCCCGGCTGCCGAACGACCACTTGATCATCAGTGGCTCGCGGGTGAAGCCGCGCCGCGTCCAGAACCGCTCGACCGCCTCCGGGTCGTAGGACGGCAGCCCGCGCCGGAACCAGCGGCCGAACGTGGAGCGCGTCGCGTCGTTGTCGATGATGAAGACCGCGCCGCCGCGGCGGACGACCCGGTCCAGCTCCACGAGCCCCGGCTCGCAGCCCGGCCCGAAGAAGTACGCCCACCGCACGTGCACGACGTCCACCGACGCGTCCGGCAGCGGCAGCGCCTGCGCCGCGCCGACACGGACGGTCACGTTGGGCAGATCGCGGACGCGGCGCGCCGCGGCACCGGCGAGGCCCGCGTGCGGCTCGACGCCGATCACCCGGCCGGCCTCCGCGGCGAAACGCGGCAGGTGGTAGCCGGTGCCGCAGCCGAGGTCCAGGACGGTCGCCCCGGCCCACGGGCGGATCGCGCGCATCGCCGCGTCCAGCACGCCGTCCGGATCCACCGCGCGGTTCTCCAGCTCGTAGACCTGCGGGGAGTTCCAGATGTTCGGGCTCGGCACGGCGCCCGGCGCGATCTCGGCCACGGGGACAGAGCGTAGCCGCGCCCGCGCCGGGGCCCGCGCGGCGCCCGCGGCGCGGGCGCGCAAAGCAGCGCGGATCACTCGGGGCGAGGGTTTCATCACCGGCGCGGGCGCATAGGCTTTCCTTTACGAACACTGCTCTCATGGACCCAGCCGAGCGATCATTCCTGGCGAGGAAGCCTTGACCCCGCAGCACAACGGCGCCTACTCACCGGCTCTGCGCGTGCCGGACGCACCGATCACGCTGTCCACCGCGTCGGTCTACCCGGAGAAGGTGCCGAGCGCCTTCGAGATCGCCGCGCTGCTGGGCTACGACGGCATCGAGGTCATGGTGTCCACGGACGCCTCCTCGCAGGACCTGAACGTGCTGCGCCGGCTGTCGGACTACCACCAGGTCCCGATCAAGTCGATCCACGCGCCCTGCCTGCTGCTGACCCAGCGGGTCTGGGGCCGCGAGCCGTGGGGCAAGCTGGTCCGCTCCAAGGAGGTCGCCGAGGAGCTCGGCGCCGACGTGGTGGTCGTCCACCCGCCGTTCCGCTGGCAGCGCGACTACGCCAAGGAGTTCGTCGAGGGCCTGGCCCGCATGCAGGACGAGACCGACGTGCTGTTCGCGGTCGAGAACATGTTCCCGCTCAAGGCGCGCGGGGCCGAGGCGGGCATGTACCTGCCCGACTGGAACCCCGTCGACCAGGACTACCCGCACGTGACGCTGGACCTGTCGCACACCGCCGTCTCCGGCTCGGACGCCCTCGGCATGGCGGCGAGCCTGGGCGACCGGCTCCGCCACATCCACCTCGCCGACGGCGTCGGCATCACCAACAAGGACGAGCACCTCGTCCCCGGCCGGGGCAGCCAGCCGTGCGGGCCGATGCTGGAGACGCTCGCCGAGTCCGGGTTCCGCGGGCACGTCGTCCTGGAGGTCAACACGCGCCGCGCGTCCAGCCGCGCCGAGCGCATGGAGGACCTGGCCGAGGCGCTGGCGTTCGCCCGGCTGCACCTGGCCGCCGCCGACCACACCTGGCAGGTCACCTCGGGCGGGGAGGTCACCCGCCGGGGAGTCCGGTGACGGACGCGACGCGTTCGGGCCGGGCCGCGTCCGCGCGGGGGCGCCGCCCCGGGCCGACCGAGACGCGGGAGGCGATCCTCGCCGCGGCCCGCGAGATGTTCGCCGAGAAGGGCTACGACGGGGCGTCGCTGCGGGCGATCGCCCGCGCCGCGGGCGTCGATCCGGCGCTCGTGCACCACTTCTTCGGGACGAAGGAGGGTGTTTTCGTCGAGGCCATGCGCTTCCCGGTGGACCCGTCGGTGCTGCTCCCGCAGCTGCTGGCGCTGCCCGCCGAGCGGCTCGGCGAGACGATCGTCCGGACGTTCCTGCAGATCTGGGGCGACGCCGACCGCCGCGCGCCGCTCCTGGCGATGCTGCGCTCGGCGATGACCAACGAGCGGGCGGCGGCGCTGATGCGCGAGTTCGTGACGTCCGCGCTGATCGGACGGGCCGGAGCGGCCACCGGCGTGCCGCACCTGAACATCCAGGCGGCCGTCGGGCAGATGATCGGCGTGATGATCCTGCGGTACGTGCTGCGCGTCGAGCCGATGGCGTCCGCGAGCGAGGACGAGCTGGTCGAACTGGTCGCCCCGACGCTCCAGCGCTACCTGGGCTGAGTCCTCCCGCACCCGCGTCCCGCGCCCGCGTCCCGCACCCGCGCCCCCGCGTCCGGCACCCGCGTCCCGTACCGGGTGCTCCGGCACCCCTTGACCCGGCCCCCGCACGGACTTAAATTCAACACATGATGAGTTCAAGTCCCGCCGTCAGCGTGCGGGACCTGCGGGTGGTGCGCGGCGGCCGCGAGGTCCTGCACGGGCTGAGCTTCGACGTCCCGCGCGGCTGCGTCCTCGGGCTGCTCGGCCCGAGCGGCTGCGGCAAGACCACCGTGATGCGGGCGCTCGTCGGCGTCCAGATCGTGCGCGGCGGCCGGGTCACCGTCCTCGGCCAGGACGCCGGGTCGGCCGGGCTGCGCGACCGCGTCGGCTACGCGACGCAGACCCCGGCCGTGTACGCGGACCTGACCGTCGCCGAGAACCTGCGCTACTTCGCGTCCGTCCTGCGCGCGCCGCGCGGCGACGTGGACCGCGTCATCGAGGAGGTCGGCCTGGCCGGCGCCCGCGACCAGCCGGTGGCGACGCTGTCCGGCGGGCAGCACAGCCGCGCCAACCTCGCCGTCGCCCTGCTCGGCTCGCCCGAGCTGCTCGTCCTGGACGAGCCGACCGTCGGCCTCGACCCCGTGCTGCGCCAGGAGCTGTGGACGCTGTTCCGCACGCTGGCCGGCCGGGGCGTCACCCTGGTCGTGTCCAGCCACGTCATGGACGAGGCGGGCCGCACCGACCGGCTGCTGCTGATGCGGGAGGGCCGCATCCTCGCCGACGGCGCCCCGGACGCGCTGCGCGAGCGCACCGGCGCCGCCGACCTCGAGGGCGCGTTCCTGCACCTGATCAACGAGACGGCCGGGAGCCCCGCATGAACCCCGCGATCACCCTCGCCACCACGCGGCGCATCCTCGCCCAGCTCCGGCACGACCGCCGCACCGTCGCGCTGCTGATCGCCGTGCCGAGCCTGCTGATGGTCCTGCTGCGGTACGTGTTCCAGGCCCCGCAGGCGTTCGACCGGCTCGGCCCGATGCTGCTCGGCCTGTTCCCGTTCATCGTCATGTTCGTGGTGACCAGCGTCGCCACGCTGCGCGAACGCACCGGCGGCACCCTCGAGCGGCTGATGAGCATGCCGCTCGGCCGGCTCGACCTGCTGCTCGGCTACGCGCTGGCGTTCGGGCTGGCCGCGCTGGCGCAGGTCGGCGTCGTCCTGCTGATCTCGCTGACCTGGCTCGGCCTGGACCTGACCGGCTCGCTCGGCTCCCTGGTGCTCGTCGCGGTGCTGGACGCGCTGCTCGGCATGGCGCTCGGCCTGTTCGCCAGCGCGTTCGCGCGGACCGAGTTCCAGGCCGTCCAGTTCATGCCCGCGCTCGTCCTGCCGCAGGCGCTGCTGTGCGGGCTGATCGTCCCGCGCGACCAGATGGCGGGCTGGCTGGAGGCGGTCTCCCGGGTGCTGCCGCTGACGTACGCGGTGCAGGGCATGCAGGAGATCAGCACGCATTCCGGCTTCACCGGCACCCTGGCGATCGACGTCGCCGTCATCGCCGCCTTCACCCTGGTGGCCCTCCTGCTCGGCGCCGCGACCCTGCGGAGACGAACGGCGTAGCCGGAAGGTTCACCCGGGGGCCGGGACAGGCCTCGACCGGGCGGACGGGTGAAACGCGCCTTAACCGCACTGATCGGGCTGGTAGCTTCTGCGTCCATGACCCCCCGAGACCTCCCCGGCCCCTCCGCGCCGCAGCGGCCCGACGGGGCGCCGCCGCCGCACGCGGGACGCCACGCGTCCGGCGCCCCCGAAGCCCCGGGCATGCCGGCGGGCCCGGGCACCCCGCCCGGCCCCCGCGCGCCCGACGGCCCCGGCGGCCCCGGCGCTCCGGGCGGACCGCAGGGCCCCGGGAACGGTGGGACGGGCGGGACCGGCGACGAGGGTTTCGAGAGCGCGGCGTTCTGGGGCGAGGGCGACGGCGGCGGCGACGGGGAGGGCGGCGAGCGCCGCCGCAAGAAGCGCTGGCCCCGCGTGCTGATCGCGATCGGCGTGTTCTTCGTGCTGGTCGTGGCCGGGATCGGCGGGCTGATCTGGCAGCGCCAGGCGTCCTACAACGGCAACATCCACCGGATCCAGGGCGTCATGCCGGACGGCGGCAAGCGGCCCGGCCCGAACGTCGCCGGCACGGAGAACTGGCTGCTGGTCGGCTCGGACTCGCGCGCCGACGTCGGCACCACCGGGGACGGCACCGGCAACCTCTGGAAGCCGGGCCAGCAGCGCACCGACACGATCATGCTGCTGCACCTGCCGGCGGACCGGAAGAAGGCCTACATCATCTCGATCCCGCGGGACTCCTACGTCGACATCCCCGGGTACGGCAAGCAGAAGGTCAACGCGGCGTTCTCCTTCGGCGGGCCGAAGCTGCTGATCGAGACGCTGGAGCAGCTCGCCGGGGTGCGGATCGACCACTACGGCGCGATCGACTTCGAGGGGTTCAAGTCGATGACGGACGCGCTCGGCGGCGTCACCGTCACCATCAAGCAGAGCGTGTACGACCCGGCCCGCAAGAAGCAGTGGAGCGCCGGCGAGCAGAAGCTGAACGGCGAGGAGGCGCTGCTATTCGTCCGGCAGCGCTACAACCTGCCGAACGGCGACTTCGACCGGATCAAGCGGCAGCAGGCGTTCCTCGGCGCGCTCGCCAAGCAGGCCGCGGACGGCGGCACGCTCAGCAACCCGCTGAAGCTCGACCGGTTCCTGTCGGCGTTCACCAAGTCGATCAGCGTCGACTCGAGCGAGTCGGCGGGCGACCTGCGCTCGCTGGCGCTGAGCCTGCGGCACCTGCGCGTCGGGGACGTGACGTTCCTGACGGCGCCCTACAAGGGGACGGGGATGCGCAACAAGCAGAGCGTGGTGTTCCTGGACCCGACCAAGGCGAAGGCGCTGTTCAACGCGGTGAAGACGGCCGGGATGCCCGAGTACGTGCAGAAGTACGGCGGCGGGCACGGGGTCGGTACGGTGTCGTGACCCCGGCCGTCGTGACCCGGTTGCCCTGACCCGGTCGTCGCGAAAGGGGCGTCGTGATCGGCGCGCCGGTCCGGGCATACCCTGGAAACCAGGGGCGGCGCCTGTGAAGGAGCGGGCCGTCCCGCCGGACAAGGGGTTGCCACCAGTGCTTCGTCAGGCGTTGCTGTTCGCGTCGCGCAGAAACGGCGCACGCCGGATCATGGAGACCGCGCCGTTCACCGGCGACGTCGTCCGGCGCTTCGTCGCCGGGGAGACGATCGAGGACGCGGCGCGCGTCACCGGGGACCTGACCGCCGAGGGCCTGCTCGTCACGCTGGACGTCCTCGGCGAGGGCACCGAGGACGGCGGCCGGGCCGGCGCGAACGCCGACCACTACGTGGGGCTGCTCGAACGCCTCGGGACGGCCGGGCTGGGCGCGCGCGCCGAGGTGTCGGTGAAGCCGTCGGCGATCGGCCTGTCCATCAGCGAGGACCTCGCCCTGGAGAACGCGCGCCGCATCTGCGGGGCGGCCCGTCCCGCCAGTACCACCGTCACGCTCGACATGGAGGAGCACACCGCGGTCGACGCGACGCTGCGGATCCTCCACGAACTGCGCCGCGACTACCCCGACGTGGGGGCGGTCATCCAGGCGTACCTGCGGCGGGCCGAGGAGCACTGCGCCGAGCTGGCGTACGAGGGGTCCCGCGTACGGCTGTGCAAGGGCGCCTATGCCGCGCCCGAGGCGGTGGCCTTCACCGACAAGGAAGAGATCGACAAGTCGTACGTGCGCTGTATGAAGGTCCTGATGGCGGGCAAGGGCTACCCGATGCTCGCCACCCACGACCCGCGCCTCATCGACATCGGCGGTGCGCTGGCGGTGCTGAACGAGCGCGACGCCGACACGTTCGAGTACCAGATGCTCTACGGCATCCGCTCGCAGGAACAGCGCCGCCTGGCCGGGAAGGGCGCGCAGGTCCGCGTGTACGTCGCCTACGGCCGGGAGTGGTACGAGTACTTCATGCGGCGGCTCGCCGAGAGGCCGGCCAACCTCAAGCTGTTCGCCCGTTCCCTCGTCGGGAAGGCCTGAACCGGCCCCGATAGGGTGGTGCGGTCACTGGACCCCCACGTCAAGGTATGCCGATGATCGCGATTCTGGGTGCCGGGAAGATGGGCGAGGCGCTGCTGTCCGGAGTGCTCCGGGCCGGCCGCCCCCCGTCCGAGCTGGTGGCGACCGCGCGCCGCGAGGAGCGCGCGGCGCTGCTGCGCGAGCGCTACGGCATCGAGACGGTGTCCAACGCCGACGCCGCCGCCAAGGCCGGCACCCTGGTCCTCGCGGTGAAGCCGCAGGACATGGGCGCGCTGCTGGACGAGGTCCGCCCGCACGTCGGCGTCGACCGGCTGGTCATCTCGATGGCGGCGGGCATCCCGACGGCGTTCATCGAGGAGCGGCTGCCCGCCGGCGTCCCGGTGGTCCGGGTCATGTCGAACACGCCCGTCCACGTGGACGAGGCGATGAGCGTGATCTCGGCGGGGTCGCACGCGGCCGAGGAGCACCTGCGGCTCGCCGAGGAGCTGCTGTCGCCGGTCGGGAAGGTGCTGCGCATCCCCGAGTCGCTGCAGGACGGCGCCACGGCGCTGTCGGGCAGCGGGCCCGCGTACTTCTACTACCTGGTCGAGGCGATGGTGGACGCCGGGATCCTGCTCGGCATGCCGCGCGCCGCCGCGCTGGAGATGGTGATCCAGTCCGCGGTCGGCGCCGCGGTGATGCTGCGGGACTCCGGGGAGCACCCGGTGCTGCTGCGCGAGGCCGTCACGTCGCCGGGCGGGACGACGATCTCCGCGATCCGCGAGCTGGAGCGGCACGGGGTCCGGGCGGCCGTCCTGGAGGCGATCGAGGCGGCCCGCAACCGGGGCCGCGAGCTCGCCGGCGGCTGACCCGCCGCCCGCCCCGGGGCGGAAAAGTTCAATTCCGAATGATCCGGTTGATCCGGGCAGGGGTGCGGGGACGTGTTAGGGAGTATGGGACTCATACTCCGACTGCTGGTCGCCGCGGGACTCGCCGCGGACGCCGTCGTGCACTGGAGGTTCGCCCCGGAGATGGCGTTCGTGAAGGGCGGATCCATCGACGGCGACCTGCTCTTCCGCATCCAGGCCGGGGCCGCCGCCGTGGTGGCGGTGATCGTCCTCACCTATGCGGCCCGCTGGTCGTACGCGCTGGCGTTCCTGGTGGCCGCGAGCGCGGTCGGCGCGCTGCTGCTCTACTACTACGTCGACGTGGGCGCGCTCGGTCCGCTGCCGAACATGCACGAGCCCGTCTGGTACACCGAGAAGACGGTGAGCCTCGTCGGCGAGGGCGTGGCGGCGGTGGCGGCGGCGATCGGCTTCCTCACCGTCGGGCGCAGGCCCCGCGGTGGCGAGGCGGCCCACGAGCACGAGCACGAGCACGCGTTCTGACCGGCGGCCCGGTCCGGGATCGGCGCACGCGGGGTGACCGGCGGTTTCCCTAGCGTGGCTAATGATCTTGATTTCCGGGTGGAACGAGGCTTTCCGCGGCTACCATCCCGATTGATCTTGAAATCGTCGGGGGAGACGCGGATGGACGAGTGGCGGAAACGGGACGCGGCCACGCCGCGCGCGGAGGTCCCGGTGGAGCGGACGCTGCTGCACCGGGCCCTGATCAGGCTGCGCGTGCCCCGCTTCATGGCCGACCACGCGGCGGCGCTGCTGGCCGCCCACCTGCGCTCGCGCCGCAAGCGGGACGACCGCTGACCTACGCCGCGACCTCCGGCTCCGCGGCCGTCCGGGCCGCCGGCGCGGTGACGGACCGGACGAAGCGCGCGACGTCCCGCATGGCCGCACGGGCCTCCGGCAGCACCCGGTTCAGCATCTGGAAGACGTGCATCTGGCCCTTCCAGACCTGGAGCTCGCAGTCGGCGCCCGCGGCGGTCAGCGCGTCCGCGAGCGCCTCGGCCTCGGGACGCAGCACCTCGTCGCCGCCGACCTGGATCAGCACCGGCGGTGTATCGGTCCAGGCGCAGGTGAGCAGGGCCAGCCGCGGGTCGTCGAATCCGGCCGGCCCCACCACGAGGCGGGCGACCCGCCGCGCCGCGTAGGCGCTGATGTACGGGTCGCGTGCGCGGCGCTGCGCACGGGTGGAGAGTTCGCAGGTCAGATCGACCCAGGGGGAGAACAGGACGATCCCGGCCGGGGACGGCAGCCCGGCCCGGCAGATCTCGCCCGCCAGCGTCGCGGCCAGGTGCCCGCCCGCCGAGTCGCCCGCCACGACGATGCCGGACGCGGGGACGCCCCGGTCGAGCAGCCAGCGGTAGGCGGCGACGGCGTCCTCCAGCGGCGCGGGGAACGGATGCTCGGGCGCGAGCCGGTAGCGGGGGACCAGCACCGGCAGCCCGGTGTCGAGGGCCAGCCGGGAGGTGATCGGGCGGTGGGTGCGCGGCGAGCAGACGACGTAACCGCCGCCGTGCAGGTACAGGATCGCGCCGGGAGCGGAGGCTTCGGCGGACGCGTCGCCGCTGCCGCGGGGGACGACCCATTCGCCCTTCACCGGGTGGACGCCGCCGCTCTCGATCCGCGGATCGTGCAGCGGGACGACCCGGACCCGCGAGCCGGTGCGCATCAGCAGCGCCGCGGCGTCCACGGCGGAGCGAGCGGTGCGGATGCTCCCGGCATGCCCGGGCACGCGGTGCATGAAGGGGTGGACGCCCAGGCGGAGCGCGCCGGAGATCGCGCGGCTGCGGACGCTCTGGTCCATCGGCACCTCACTCGCTGTTTCCGTTGTGTTATGTACATGCCCATTTATGTCGTGTAATCAACATCACCGATTGGTTGCGACGTATGCCGCATGCGGCGGGGTCTGTGATCCAGGCCACCGGCCCGTCGCGATACCGTGAGGTCATGAGCGTCGCGCCGCCGTCCCAGCCGCCCTCCTCCGGCGGCTGCGGGCTGGAGGTCTTCTGGGACGACCGGCTCGTCTCCTACGACTTCGGGCCCGGTCACCCCATGAACCCGGTCCGCGTCGAGCTGACGATGGCGCTGGCGCGCGACCTCGGCGTGCTGGACCGCGCCGGCGTGCGGGTCTCGCCGTTCGAGCCGGCCGGCGACAAGCTCCTCCGGCTCGTCCACGACGAGGCCTACATCGCGGCCGTCAAGCACGCGGGCGCGACCGGGCTGCCCGAGCCCCGGTACGGTCTCGGCACCGACGACAACCCGGTCTTCCTCGGCATGCACGAGGCGTCCGCGCTGGTCGCCGGCGCCTCGGTCGCGGCGGCGGAGGCGGTCTGGACGGGCCGCGCCGAGCACGCCGCGAACATCTCCGGCGGCCTGCACCACGCGATGAGCGGCGCCGCGAGCGGCTTCTGCGTCTACAACGACCCCGCCATCGCGATCGCGTGGCTGCTGGAGAACGGCGCCGAGCGCGTCGCCTACGTCGACATCGACGTGCACCACGGCGACGGCGTCCAGGCCGCCTTCTACGACGACCCGCGCGTCCTGACCATCAGCCTGCACGAGTCGCCGCGCACGCTGTTCCCCGGCACCGGCCTGCCGACCGAGACCGGCGCCGACGGCACGGCGGTCAACGTCGCGCTGCCGCCGGGCACGAACGACGCCGCCTGGCTGCGCGCGTTCGACGCGATCGTCCCGCAGCTGCTGCGCCGGTTCCGCCCGCAGGTGCTCGTCACCCAGCAGGGCGCCGACGGCCACGCGCTCGACCCGCTGGCGCACCTGATCCTCACCGTCGACGGGCAGCGGACCGCCTACGCGGCGCTGCACCGGCTCGCGCACGAGACGGCCGGCGGCCGCTGGGTGCTGACCGGGGGCGGCGGCTACGAGCTGGTCCAGGTCGTCCCGCGCGCGTGGACGCACCTGCTGGCGGAGGCGTCCGGCGACCCGGTCCCGCCGGGCACCGAGACGCCGCGGGACTGGCGCGAGTTCGTCCGGCGACGGACCGAGGAGATCGCCCCGCTCCGGATGACGGACGGGACGGACGTGGTGGAGGTGCACCGGTGGGGGAACGGCTACGACCCGGCGAGCCCGGTCGACCAGGCGATCCTGGCGACCCGGCGGGAGGTCTTCCCCGAACACGGCCTCGACCCGATGACGGACGAGTGATGGCGGGCACCGGCGGGCCCCCCGCGCGGGACGAACTGCGCGCGCACCTCGTCCGCACGATGATCGCGGGCGACGTGGCGACGCCGCGGCAGAACAACCTGCTGCACTACCGGCGGATGGCGGCCGGCAACCCGTACTACCAGTTCGGGCTGGAGCTCAAGGCGTCGTGGACCGAGCGTTCCGTGCTGGAGATGATGGTCGAGCGCTGCGGCGTGAACGCCGACCCGGGGCACGTGTACGGGGACGACACGATCGACCCCGAGATCACCCTCGACACGCTGGAGGCGATGGGCGACCGCATCGGCCTCGCGGCGCGCCGCAAGGAGACCGTGGTGATCGCGACGGGGCACCCGGCGACGCTGACGCCGCTCTACCAGGCCGTCGCGCGCGCCCTGAAGGGCGCCGGCTGCCGGATCCTGACGCCGGCGGCGGGCTGGACGTACGAGATCGACATCGACTACGGCGGTTCGGACCTGCGCCGGATCGTCTACGCCGAGCCCGGCGTGGCGATGCTGGAGGGCGAGGACTTCCGCACCCACCACACGCACGACCCGCACCCGATGGAGGCGATGCTCCGCGAGCTGGCCTCCGGTGGCACCGCCGCCGCGTCCGCCAGTAGCGGAAACGGCGGGACCGCAGACGCTGAACGGGACTCTTGGCCGGATCTGGCCATCGCCGATCACGGCTGGGCGGGCGCCGCCGGACAGGCCGGCATCGACACCGTCGGATTCGCCGACTGTAACGATCCGGCGCTGTTCGCCGGCGCCGCCGAAGGCAAGGTCGACGTGGTCGTGCCGCTCGACGACGGCGTATCGCCGCACCATTACGCCCCTTTGACGGCCTACCTCCTCGCCCGTGCGGGCCTGTACTCCGGGGATTGACCTTGCTTACCTTCCGGTGCGGCCGCCGCGCCGGCCACCGGGTGTGACACGGCTGCCGTAACGGTGTTCGTGGGCTTGCGAGATCCCACCGCGAACCTCTGAGTCGCAGGTCATCGCCTGTTTTCGGTTGACAACCACTTGGCCTGCCACCGTCCGTGCCGTCAGCTTCGCGCTCCGTGCGGGAGCAGTGCCCGGACCGCCGCGCCAGGGTCGGATACGGAAATGTGCGGAACTCCCCTCTTGCGACTGCCGATACGCGATTTACGCTGGAGGAAGTACACGTGCGTGATCAAAGTCACCCGAAGGGCCGGTGCGCGGCACGTGTGGAAGAGGGCGTCCGATGAGCTCAGGCGAGCGACCTCTCAGCGAGGTCAGGTTCCTGACCGTGGCCGAAGTGGCCTCGGTGATGCGGGTGTCCAAGATGACCGTCTACCGCCTCGTCCACTCGGGCGAGCTACCCGCCATCCGGGTGGGCCGCTCGTTCCGGGTCCCCGAACAGGCCGTCCACGACTACCTGCGCGACGCGTACATCGAAGCCGGATAACGGGTGAGGGCGGGGCCGGACGGCACCGCCGAACCTTGCCACCCGGCAGTGCAGGGGGCGCCGGAACAGCCCGCCAGGACCGTTCCGGAGCTGGGGAAACAGGACGAGGACCGGCCGGTGGCCGACAGGCCGCCGGGTCCGGCGACCGGGCGGGCGGGGCACCCCCGATGCCCCGCGCGACCCCGGTCCGGGAACGGTCCGGACACCGCGGGACGGGCAGGTGACACCTGCTCCGCCCGCCCCGCGAGGCAAGGTGCCCGGCATCACGCGGCGCGCCGGAAAGCGGGCGCGCGGCGGGGTGCCGGACTCCGCGCGCCATGCCGCGGCGAGATCTCCACCTGGGCAGCGGTACCCTTGGGCAGCGGACCGTGCGCGCGTTTCGAGTCATGCTCGCCTGCGGCACGTTCGTCTCCTGCACAACACCCGATATGCCGAGCGAGGTCTCGTGGGCTCTGTCATCAAGAAGCGCCGCAAGCGGATGGCTAAGAAGAAGCACCGCAAGCTGCTGAAGAAGACGCGCATCCAGCGCCGCAACAAGAAGTGAGCACGCCGGCCGCACAGCCGTAAGGGGTGGGGCGCACAGTGCCTGCCAAGCCCGCCGCCGCGGCCCGTGTCGTCCTCGTCACGGGCGTCTCCCGGTTCCTCGGAGCGCGGTTCGCGCACGCCCTGCAGGCCGACCCGGGCATCGAGCGGGTCATCGGGGTGGACACGGTTCCGCCCACGATGCCGCTCGGCCGCACGGAGTTCGTGCGGGTCGACATCCGCACCCCCGGCATCGCCAAGATCATCTCATCCGCGCGGGTCGACACGGTGGTGCACCTCAACCTGGTCACCTCGGCGTCGGTACCGCGGGCGAAGGTGAAAGAGCTCAACGTCATCGGGACGATGCAGCTGCTCGGCGCGTGCCAGCGCTCGCCCGACGCGCGCAAGCTCGTCGTGCGGTCCTCGGCCGCCGTCTACGGCTCCTCGCCGATGGACCCGGCCGTGTTCACCGAGCGGGACGAACCCGTCGAGCCGCCGACGTCCGGGTACGCCAAGGACGCCGTCGAGGTCGAGGGGTACGTCCGCGGGCTGACGCGGCGCCGCTCCGACCTGACGGTGTCGGTGCTGCGGTTCGCGAACTTCCTCGGGCCCGGCGTCGACTCGCCGCTGACGCGGTACCTGCGCATGCCCGTCGTCCCGACGGTGCTGGGCTTCGACCCGCGGCTGCAGTTCGTCCACGAGGACGACGGCGTCGAGGTGCTGCGGCGGATGACCGTCGAGGACCACCCCGGCTGCTTCAACGTGGCCGGCGACGGCGTGCTGCTGCTGTCGCAGGCGCTGCGCCGCGCGGGCCGCCCGTACGTGCCCGTCCCGGCGCCGTCCATCTCGCTGTTCGGCGACATGGGGCGGCGCTTCGCCGGCATGTCCGGGTTCTCGCCCGAACTGCTGCGCTGGCTCACCTACGGCCGGGTCATCGACACGACGGCCCTGGAGGACGAGCTGGCGTGGCGCCCGAAATACGGGTCGGAGGCGGCGTTCGCCGACTTCGCCGCCGCCCGGGGCCTCGGGCGCCACGGGCCGGCCGCCCGGCTGGCGGCCGCGCTGCTGCGCGGCTGACACGACGCCGGCGCGGCCCGCGGCCGCGCGGCGGAAAGGAGGCAGGATGATGCACGCCCGCCACGAGGACGACGGGGGCGCGCAGGTCATCCGGCTCGACTCGGCCCGCCAGGACGGCGCCGAGGCGGACGGGCCCGGCGGCGCCGGCTCCGCTGCGGGCCCCGGCCCGCTCGAACGCCGCATCGCCTCCGGCCTGGCCTTCCTGCGCCGCCGCATCGCCGGCGAGTACGAGGTCGACGAGTTCGGGTACGACCCCGACTTCAACGAGAGCGTGCTGCTGCCGACGGCCCGCGCCCTCTACGAGCGCTGGTTCCGCGTCGAGCTCGCGGGCGTGGAGAACGTCCCGGCGGACGGCGGCGCGCTGATCGTCGCCAACCACTCCGGCACGCTCCCGCTCGACGCGCTGATGCTGTCGGTCGCGCTGCACGACCACGCCCGCCGGTGCGTCCGGCTCCTCGGCGCCGACCTCGTCTACCAGGTGCCCGTCCTCGCGCACATGGCCCGCAAGGCCGGCCACACCCTCGCCTGCCAGGCCGACGCCGCCCGGCTGCTCGGCAAGGGCGAGCTCGTCGGGGTGTTCCCCGAAGGCTTCAAGGGCGTCGGCAAGCCGTTCGCCGAGCGCTACAAGCTGCAGCGCTTCGGCCGCGGCGGCTTCGTCGGCACCGCGCTGCGCGCCGGCGTCCCGATCGTCCCGGCCGCCATCGTCGGCGCCGAGGAGATCTACCCCAAGATCGCCGACCTGCGGCCGCTGGCCCGGCTGCTCGGCCTGCCCTACTTCCCGGTCACCCCGACGTTCCCGCTGCTCGGCCCCGCCGGGCTCATCCCGCTGCCGTCCAAGTGGATGATCCAGTTCGGCGAGCCGATGACGCTGGAGGAGTACGCCGCCGAGGACGCCGACGACCCGATGACCGTCTTCAACATCACCGACCACGTCCGCGAGAACGTCCAGCAGATGCTCTACGACACGCTGCTGCGCCGCGGGCCCGCGTTCTTCTGACGGCCCGTGCCGGGGCGCGCCCTAGAGTGATCGCATGCCATCGCTGCGCACCCGGATGGTCGCCCGTGACCTGGCCGAACCCCACCGCGCCTCCAGCCCGCTGGAGCTGCTGTTCGACCTGACCTTCGTCGCCGCCGTGTCGCAGGCCGCCGGACGCCTCGCCCACGCGACGGAGGAGGCGCACGCCGCCGGCGCGGCCGGGGCGTTCCTCGCGGTGTTCTTCGCCATCTGGTGGGCGTGGATGAACTTCACCTGGTTCGCCTCCGCCTACGACACCGACGACGTCCCGTACCGCGTCATGACGTTCGTGCAGATGGCCGGCGTGCTGGTGCTCGCCGCCGGGGTGCCGTCCGCGTTCGACGGCGACTTCACCGCCGTCACCATCGGCTACCTCGTCATGCGCGTCGGCCTGGTGAGCCTGTGGACGCGCGCCGCGATCGCCCACCCCGAGGGGCGCGCCACGGCCACCCGCTACGCCGTCGGCGTCTCGCTCGTCCAGGTGCTCTGGGTGTCCCGGCTCGCCCTGCCCGGCGACGGCCCGGCCTGGACGTTCCTCGTCTGCGCCCTGGCGGACCTGTCGGTCCCGCTGTTCGCCGAACGGCCCCGGATGACCACCTGGCACCCGCACCACATCGCCGAACGGTACGGGCTGTTCACGATCATCCTGCTGGGCGAGAGCGTCCTCGCCGCGACGAACGCCGTCCAGGGCGCGGTCGCGCACGGCCTCAGCGCCGGCCTCGTCGTCATCGCCCTCGCCGGCCTGGCCATCCTGTTCACGATCTGGTGGATCTACTTCTCCGAGGAGCCCGGCGAGGGCCTCGCGGAACGCCGCGACCGCTCGTTCGTCTGGGGCTACGGCCACTACCTGATGTTCGCGGCCCTCGCCGCCCTCGGCGCCGGCCTGGAGGTCGCCGTCGCGTCCGCCGGCGAGGGCGAGCACGGCATCGAGGCGGACGCGACGACCGTGGTCGCGGCCACGGCCGTCCCCGTCGCGATCGCGCTGGCCATGCTGTGGGCCCTGCACGCCCCGCTCGGCAACGTCACCGTCCCGCCCCACTTCATCGCCGTCGCGGCCGTCCTCGTCCTGCTGACCGTGCTCGGCGCGTCGACCCTCGGCGTCGCCGCCTCGCTCACGGCGATCGCCGTCGTCCTGGTACTGCTCATCGCGGCCGTCCTCGCCCGCCAGACCCGCACCGCCTGACGCGGTTCACGCCATTTCACCCGGATCGCCGACCCCTGGCCTACGATCATTCAGTTCGCGCCGCCGGGGCGCGAGCGGAGGACGGGGGTCCCATGGCAGTCGAGATCGTCGCGCACGAGGTGCGGATCGACGTCGGCGGCTCCACGCCGATGAACGCGTTCCTGGCCCGCCCTGCGGACGGCGCCCACCCGACCGTCCTCGTCTGCGCGGAACTGTGGGGCCTGACCGACCAGGTCCGCGACATCGCCCGGCAGGTCGCCGCCCTCGGCTACGTCGCCGTCGCGCCCAACCTCTACCACCGCTCCGGCCCCGAGACCGCGGCCGGCTTCGCCGAGAGCGACGCCAACCGCACCCGCGCCTTCGACCTCCTCGGCCACCTCACCCGCGACGACGTCGAGACCGACTTGCGCGCCTGCGTCGCCCACGCCCGCGTGCACGCGAACGCCACCGGAAAGACCGGCGTCCTCGGCTTCAGCCTCGGCGGCCACATCGCCTTCTTCGCCGCGACCCGCCTCGACCTGGCCGCCGCCGCGATCTACTACCCCGGCTGGCTCCCCGTCGCGGGCACCGCCCTCAGCCGCCCGACCCCGCTCCTCGACGACGCCCCCGCCATCGCCGCCCGGAACGTCCGGACGCTGCTGCTCTTCGCCGAACTCGACCACGTCATCGACGCCGACCAGCGCGACCGGATCACCGAGGCCCTCGACGCGGCGGGCGTCCGCCACGAGGAGATCGTCTACCCGGGCGCCCAGCACGCCTTCTTCTTCCCCGGCCGTCCCTCCTACGACAAGGCCGCCGCCGCCGACTCCTGGACCCGCGTCCAGAACCTCTTCAACAGAGAACTCACGGAGTAGTGCTTGGGCAGGGGCCGTGTTCTTAGGGATGGTGTTCTTAAGGATGGTGCTCTTCGGCGCGGTGCTTTAGGGGTGGTACCTGTGCGGGGTCTTCGTGCCCTGGGCGGTAAGGGTGTTCGGGCGGTGGGGGCGGCGCTGTGTACGGGGCCGCCCCCACCGCCCCCGAACCAGCGGACGAGAGACGGGCGGGTGGGATGGAGGGGCTGACAGGGGTCCGTTTCTCCGGGCATGCGTGACTGAAGCCGAAGGTGCCGACGAGGCAGGGTGAGCAAGTAGCGTGCCCTGGGCCATCGCTGGGCCTGGTGGATTTCGGGACGGTGCCGCATGCGTGGGACATGGTTGGCTCCCCCTCCACCGGGGTGGGAACCGTCACAGCGGAGGGGGAGCCATGCGGGCGGGCATGCCGGTTCGCCCGAGATCCGGGGTGGATTCGGGCGAACCGGTGGCGTGAGGGTGGGATGGGTTACGCGGCCCAGGTGGCGGTGGTGTCGGGTGGGCCGATCGTCCCCGGTGGCCCGCTACCACTACGGGATCTTGATCGGGCGCCCGGCGGTGGCAGCAGCCGGTAGATGTATCGCCCGTCGGTGACTTTGCTGATCCCGATCTGGTTCGGGCTGGTGTGTTTGAAGCGGTTGTGCCATCCGCAGGTGAGGGCGAGCTGGTCGATGTCGGTGGGTGAGTGTCCCAGGGCCCAGCCGTTGACGTGGTCGACCTCGCACAACGTCCCCGGGATCTCGCACTCCCGCACCGCGCAGGTGGAGTAGAGGGTCTCCAGCACCTGTCGCTGAGCGGCGCTGGCGAACCGCTCCCGGTAACCGAGATACAGCGGCGTGTGCCCTCGCCCGAGAATCAGCGGTGACACTCCGGCCGTGAGGGCGATGCGGCGGGCTTGGGCGGCAGGGATTGGTGTCCCGTCGGTGAGGCGGGCTGGAGCGTTGCCGCCGGTCAGTGTCTCCAGGTCGCAGATGACGGTGACCTTGGTGGCCTTGTGTCCGCCCGACAGCACACTCGACAGGGCGGCTGCGGTGCGCTCGGCCACGTCGCGGGTGTCCTCAGGCCCGGCCGGCTTGGCCAGCGGGGCCAGAGTCCCGTCCCAGATGGCGGCGTCCTCGGCGTTCAACCAGCCCTTGATGTAGCGGCCACCATCCAGCGACCCGGTGCTAGTGATCCAGGACTTGGCGTACCCGCGCTTGGCGTCCTCGCCAGGTGCGGCCTCGGTGCCGTCGCGTTCGGCGATCACGTCGCAGATCCGGCGGCCGAACACCCCCACCTTCGCCGCCGAGAAACCTTGGTCGACCAAGCCCAGCAGAGTGGTCTCGGCCTCAGCGCAGTCGGTGTCCTCCAAGCGGGCCACACTCTGCGCGACCGTGGCCGCATACCCGTAGGACAGGTCCCCGGCCGCCAGGCGTTCGGCGACTTTCGGGAGGCGGTGCCGCTGCCGGGCCAGGATGAGGCGTTCGGTGGTGCGGTTCTCCCGCATCCCCAGCCGGGACCGCAACCACGCCCGGGTGGAGGGGTATCCCCAGCGTTTCTGTTCACCGGTGGCATCGACCCGGCGGATGAAACCGGCGAGTGCGCTTTCCTGAATATCGCAGGCAGCGGCAAGGCTCTCGGTGAGTTCCAGACACGCCGCCGCCGACTCCGGGGCTTCTCGCTGGGCGAGTTCAGCAGCGATCGCCGAGAGCGCGTTCACCAATTGCATGGTGGACGCGGTCTCCAGGTCGACCGTCACTGATTGCATAGGTAAAGCATACCCTGTGTGGCCGACAATCGCGACTTGGGAGGGGTCGTATTCTGTGGCTTCGGGGATAGGTATGGCTGGATATACCTGTGGCGCCTCGGACCCGCGTGCGGCTGGTTTGTTAATTGTTTTGCTGACCCTTCTGTTGAACACGCGGGCGTGGGCGGGCGGTGGGGGCGGCGCGTCCGGGCGGGGCAGGCGGAGCCTGCCCGTTTGCGCTGCCTTAGGGGCCGCAGAGGCTCGAAAGTCAAGGGTGGACGAAGTCCATCGCGAAGCGACGCCGAAGGCGCCCTTGACTTTTGAGAGGCGGCCCCGTACGCAGCGCCGCCCCCACCGCCCCTGTGGCCCATGCCGCCCAGTACCCACTCTCGAATTCTCAATACTCAATCGCAGAATCTCGGCCTTAACATCGGACGGCTACGCGCACGGACTGCTGGCCAGATCTCCCCGGTCAGACAAAAGGACCCAGCGGTGCAAGCGGTTGATGAACTTACGGACGAAACCGTGTCCGAAACCGTGCTTGAACCATGCTTGAAACCACGTCTGAAACCATGGTGAAAGTGGCTTGAAGGCGACGCCGCGCAGAGTGTCCGGCATGACGACGAAAGCGGTGCAGACGGCCATCGAGGTGGTCGGGCTGCGGAAGGCGTTCGGGGACAAGGTCGTGCTCGACGGGATCGACTTCGAGGTGCCCCGGGGGACGGTGTTCTCGCTGCTGGGGCCGAACGGGGCGGGCAAGACCACGATGGTGCAGATCCTGTCGACGCTGATCGGCGCGGACGGCGGCGAGGCGCGGGTCGCGGGACGGGACGTGGCGCGGGATCCGGACGGGGTGCGGCGCGCGATCGGGGTGACGGGGCAGTACTCCGCGGTGGACGGGCTGCTGACCGGCCGGGAGAACCTGATCCTGATGGCCGACCTGTACCGGCTCGGCCGCGCGGAGGGGCGGCGGCGCGCGGACGCGCTGCTGGACCGGTTCGACCTGGTGGAGGCGGGCGGGAAGCTCGCGTCCACCTACTCCGGCGGGATGCGGCGCAAGCTCGACATCGCGATGACGCTGGTCGGCGACCCGCAGATCATCTTCCTGGACGAGCCGACGACGGGACTGGATCCGCGCAGCCGCCGGGCGACGTGGGACCTGGTGCGGGGGCTGGTCGCCGGCGGCGTGACGGTCTTCCTGACGACGCAGTACCTGGACGAGGCGGACCGGCTCGCCGACCGGATCGGCGTGCTGAACGGCGGCCGGCTGGTCGCGGAGGGCACGTCGGAGCAGCTCAAGCGGATGGTGCCGGGCGGGCACGTGGTGCTGCGGCTGGCCGGTCCAGGCGGCCTGGACGCGGCGGCGCGGGTGCTGCCGGTGTCGGCGCGCGACGACGAGGCGCTGACGCTGCAGGTGCCGAGCGACGGCGGCGTCCGGTCGCTGCGGGCGCTGCTCGGCCGCCTGGAGGACGAGGCGATCGAGGTGGAGGAGTTCTCCGTCCACACCCCTGATCTGGACGACGTGTTCCTGGCCCTCACCGGCGACACCGACGAGCGGAAGGTGGCTTCCCGATGACCGCGATCTCCCAGGTGACGGCGGATTCGGCGACGATGCTGCGCCGCAACCTGCGGCACGCGCTGCGCTATCCGGCGCTGTCGGTGAGTTCGATCATCACGCCGATCCTGTTCCTGCTGCTGTTCGTCGGCGTGTTCGGCAAGGCGCTCGGCAAGGGCGTCGGCGGGGTCGACTACATCGACTACGTGACGCCGGGGATCATCCTGATGGCGGTGGCGTCGGGCTGCATGTCGCCGTCGGTGGCGGTGGCGGTGGACATGACGGAGGGCGTCATCACCCGGTTCCGCACGATGCCGATCGCGCGGTCGTCGCTGCTCACCGGGCACGTCGCCGGCAGCATGATCCAGACGTTGATCAGCCTGGTGCTGGCGGTGCTGGCGGCGGTCGCGATGGGGTACCGGCCGGACGCCGGGCTCGGCGGCTGGTTCGGCGCGGCGGGGCTGATGGTGCTGCTGACGTTCGCGCTGACCTGGTTCGCGGTGGCGCTGGGGCTGCTGGCGAAGGGTCCGGAGGGGGCGAGCAACTCGCCGCTGCTCATCCAGTTCCTGCCGTTCCTCGGCAGCGCGATCGTCCCGCCGGACTCGATGCCGGCCGGGGTGCGGTGGTTCGCCGAGTACCAGCCGTTCACGCCGATGATCGAGGCGCTGCGGAGGATGCTGATGGGCCAGCCCGCGGGGCATGACGCGGCGGTGTCGGTCGCGTGGTGCGTGGGCATCGCGGTGGTCGGCTACGTGTGGGCGAAGTGGCTGTTCAACCGCGATCCGTCGCAGTGACCCAGGCGCGCAGCGCCGCGCGGGCGGCGGCCCGCAGCCCGTCCCGGTCGAGGCCGGCGTACTCCGACACCGCGTCGGCGTACGCCGGCCCGTCGGCGTCCTGGGCGGTGCGGCGGGCGGCGCCCGGCGCCATCGTCGGCTGGAACGTCCGGACGAAGTTGAGCCGCTCGGCCAGCGCGATCATGCGGGCGGCGCGCGCCGGGTCGCCGCCGCGGGCGAGGTCGATCATGGCGAGGGCGAGCAGGATGCCGCCCTGGACGGGCAGGTCCATGAAGAACGCCGGGACGGGCAGCGGCGGGTCGGCCAGCAGCGCCGACAGCTTGGCGGGAAGTGCGGCGGCGACGTCCTCGACGAGGTCGAGCCGGCCGTGCCGGGCGTGCGCGACGACCGCGGCGATGTGCGACTCCAGCGTCCAGGGGTCGAAGGCCGGTTCGATGGACGGGTCCCCGTCGCGTTTCAGCCGGTCGACGGCCTCCCGCCACAGCCGCAGCCCGGTGGCGGTGTCGCCGCGGCCGAGCGCCATCTCCGCGCGGCCGCCGAGGTCGAAGGTGGCGGTGCCGTAGGACTCCTCGGGCCCGGAGACGAGGGACCGGTCGGCCCAGCGTTCCGCCTCGTCGTACTTGCCGAGGTGGAGGTTGACGCCTGCGATCGCCCAGTGCAGGCCGAACATGTCCCGCCACCGGTACCGCTCCATCAGCCGCAAGGCGGTCATCAGGTGCGTCAGCGCGCGTTCGTTCTCGTCGACCTGCATGAGCAGTTCGCTGAGCCGGGAGTGGGCGGCCAGCCCGACCCAGGGCGTGACCGTCGCCTCGGCCGCCTTCAGGACGACCTCGGTGGCGGCGATCGCCCCGTGCAGGTCGCCGGCCCTTTCCAGGACGTATCCGGCGACGACGTCGGCGATGCCGGCGAGGAGCGGTTCGTCACTCGCGCGCAGCTCGTCCAGGGCGGAGGAGCCTTCGGCGAGGATCTCCGGCGCGGCCCGGATGACGGTCGCCATGGCGCCGGCCAGGGTGGACGGCGAGGGCGGCGGGAGGCGGCGCAGGACGACCAGTGCCCGCGTCACCTGCGGGCCCTTCAGCATCAACTCGATCATGGCGCACAGCGCGAGGGCCGCCCGGGCGGTGCCGACCTCCTCCGGCGCCGGCCGGAACATGGTGAGCGCGCCGGAGGCCTCCCCGGCGAGCGCGGCCAGCCGGGTGAAGCTGGACTCGATCGTCCAGAGGGCTCCGAGGACGGCGGTCACCGCCGCGGTCGAGGGTCCGTCGCGGCGGTCGAGCGCGTGCCGCAGCGCCTGCTGGAGGTTGTCCTGCTCGGCGCGGACGATCTCGATCGTCTCGAGCGGTTCGGCATCGAACAGCCGCTCGTGGTGGGCCGTGCCGAACTCGCGCGCCCAGGCGAGCAGGCCGGTGACGGCCCGCTCGGTGTCGCCGGCCTCGTCGCGGTGCGCGGCGCTGAACTCGCGGACGCTCTCCAGCATCCGGAAGCGGGTTCCGACTCCGGTGTCGGTCACGACGAGCAGCGACTGGTCGGCGAGGTCCTCTAGGATCTCGAGCACGTCGTCGCCGACGAGGTGGCGGGCGGCGTCGGCGGTGAACCCGCCGGGGAAGACCGACAGCGCCCGCATGGCTGCCCGGGACCGCTCGGCCAGGAGGGTCCAGCTCCAGTCGACGACCGCGTGCATCGTGCGGTGCCGGGCGGGGGCGTCGCGGGCGCCGCCGCGCAGCAGCGCGAACCGGTCGTCCAGGCGGCGGGAGATCTCCGCCACCGACATGATCCGCACGCGCGCCGCGGCCAGCTCCACGGCGAGCGGCAGGCCGTCCAGGTGGCGGCACAGCTCCCGGACCCGCTCGGCGGGCAGGTCGGCGTTCGGGCGGGCGGCGCGGGCGCGCTGCTCGAACAGCTCGGCGGCGGTCGCCTCGTCCAGCTCGGGCAGCGGGTAGACCGACTCCGACGACAGCCCGAGCGGCGCCCGGCCGGTGGTCAGGACGCGCAGGTCGCGGCTCATCGAGACCAGCGCGCCGACCAGCGCGGCGGCGCGGGACACGACGTGCTCGCAGTTGTCCAGGACGAGCAGCGCCGGGCCGGGGCCGAGGGCGTCGGCGATCCCGGCGACGAGGTCGCCGGAGCCGACCGGCCGGGCGTGCGCGCCCCGCGTCCCGGCGGCCCCGAGGACGGACGCGACCTCGCCCGCGACGTCGCCGTCCGGTGCGACGCCGGCGAGCGGGACGACGTGCACGATCCGCTGCTCGGCCGCCCGCGCGACGGCGTGCGCGAGCCGGGTCTTGCCGAGGCCGCCCGTCCCGACGATCGAGGTGACGCGGGAGGCGCGCAGCAGGCCGAGGACGTTGGCGAGGTCGGCGGCGCGGCCGAGCAGCGGGTTGGGCTCGTGCGCGACGCCGCGCCGGACGGCGGGCGCGCCGTCCAGGGCGGTCTCGAGCAGCAGATCCTGGTGGACGGCGCGCAGCGCGGGGCCGGGGTCGGTGCCGAGTTCGTCGCGCAGTGCGCGGCGGTAGGACTCGAAGCGGGCGAGCGCGGCCGACGGCCCGGCGGTGGCGGTCTCGCAGCGCAGCAGCTCGGCGAGGATCTCCTCGTCGTGCGGGTGGTCGGCGGCGAGTCCGGTGAGCGGGCCGATCGCCTCCGCGCGGCGGCCGAGCCGGGACAGCGCCAGCGCGCGGCTCCGGGCGAGCTCCCGGTAGGTCCGGGCGCGGTCGGCGCGCAGCAGCGCGAGCGGGGACGGGGGATCGCCGCCGGACGCGTCCGGGGGGCCGTCGAACAGCGCGAGGCCGTCCTCGGCGTGCGCGAGCGCGGCGGCGTGGTCGCCTTCGCGGGCGCGGCGGGCGCTTTCGGACGCGCTCGCCAGCACGGCGGACGCGTCGACCGCCGCCTCGTCCAGTCCCAGCCGGTATCCGGACGGGGTGCTGGCGATGACGTCCGGGCCGAGCTGCGAGCGGGCCCGCGAGACCAGGACCTGCAGCGCCTTGCCCGGGTTCGCCGGCCGCTCGTCCGGCCAGAGGCCCTCGACCAGCCGGTTCACGCCGAGGCCCGTGCGCGGTTCGGCCGCCAGTAGCGCGAGCAGGGCGCGCAGCCGGGGGCTGGTGACGTCCCGTCCGCGGCAGGCGACCCGCGACAGCAGCGCCAGTTCGACCTTCACCCGGGCGGTCCTCACACGGACAGGGTAGAGCGTGCCGCGACAACTCGCGATAGGTCGCGAGTTGTGGGCATCCGCCTCAGTTCGTCCGGTAGTGGCGGCGGAGCGCGATGCCGGCGGCGACGCCGCCGGCCAGGGCGCCCGCGCCCGCGGCGGCCGGCAGCGCGACCATGGTCACCTTCCGGCCGGTCCGGAAGTCGTGGATCGGCCAGCCGTGCTCCCGGGCGTGCTCGCGCAGCGCGGCGTCGGGGTTGACGGCGTGCGGATGGCCGACCGCCGTCAGCATCGGCAGGTCGTTGACGGAGTCGCTGTAGGCCGAGCAGCGCGACAGGTCCAGCCCCTCGCGCGCCGCCAGCGCCCGGACGGCCTCCGCCTTCGCCGGCCCGTGCAGCAGGTTCCCGACGAGCCGTCCGGTGTAGACGCCGTCCCGGGTCTCGGCGACGGTGCCGAGCGCGCCGGTCAGCCCCAGCCGGTGCGCGATCGTCCGGGCGACCTCGACGGGCGTGGCCGTGACCAGCCACACCTGCTGGCCCGCGTCCAGGTGCTGGAGGGCGAGGGTGCGGGTGCCGTGCCAGATGCGGTCGGCCATCACCTCGTCGTAGATCTCCTCCGACAGCCGGACGATCCCGGCGACCTTCTGCCCGGCGACGAAGGCCAGCGCGGCCTCCTTCGCGCTGCCGATGTGCTCGGAGTTCTCCGTGCCGCGCAGCCGGAACGCGGCCTGCCCCCAGGCGAACATGGCCAGGTCGCGCATGGTGAACAGCTTGCGGGCGGCCAGGCCGCGCGCGAAGTAGTAGATGGACGCGCCGCGCATCATCGTGTTGTCCACGTCGAAGAACGCCGCCGCGGCGGGGTCCGGATCGGGGAGCGGGTTCGGCTGCGTCGCCGCCGCCGCGGCCGCCTCCCCGGCGCTCACGTGGTCCTCGGGCTTGCCGCGCTGCCAGAATCGCCGCATACGCCCGAGCCTAATCACTCCGCGCGTTCCGGCCGTCGTCGCGCGCCTCATTGCGATCGGTGTCACTGAGCCGGTCGCGCGCACGGTCGGCCGCATGGACGCCGGTCCCCGCGCCGGTCCCGGTGCTGATCCCGGGCCCGGGGCGGCCGGCGGCGGTCACCAGGCGCTCGCGCAGCAGGGCGCGGAAGCGCGGGTCGGGGCCCGGCTCGGCGGCCCCCGGCGCCGGCGGGCGCAGCCCCGCCAGGCGCAGTCCGTCCAGCCGCTGCCCCGCCTCGACGATCTTGTCGTGCCTGTTCCTCACGTCCGCAAGAACGACCGGGCGGCCCGGCGGGTTACGGTCTGGAGGTGACAAGGCGTCCAATAAAGCGCCGGGACGGGCTAGTGGCGCAGGTCGTCCGGGAGCATCCGGGCGAGCGAGCGGACGGCGCGGTACTGCAGCGCCTTGATCGCGCCCGACTTCTTGTCCATGATCAGCGCGGTCTCGGCGACCGACAGCCCGTGCATGAACCGCAGCACCACGCACTCCTGCTGCTCGGAGCCGAGCCGGCGGACGGCGGCCAGCAGCGTCCGGTGCGTCATCGCCTCCAGGACGGTCCGCTCGGGCCCCTCCTGCGGGCGCTCCGGCTCGACCGGCTCGGCCGTGCACACCTCCAGCCGGTAGCGGCCGGACTTGAAGTGGTCCGCGACGAGGTTGCGGGCGATCGTCACCAGCCAGGCGCCGAAGTCCTTGCCCTGCCAGCGGAAGTCGCGGATGCGCCGGAGCGCGCGCAGGAACGTCTCGCTGGTGATGTCCTCGGTGAGGGAGTGGGCGCCGACGCGGTAGTAGACGTAGCGGTAGACCAGCTCCACGTAGTGGTCGTAGAGGGAGCCGAACGCCTCGGCGTCGCCCTCGCGGGCCCGCATGACCAGCGCCTTGAGCACCTCGGCGCGGTCGGTGCCGGGAGCGGACTCCCGGGAACGCCGAGGAAACGGGACGACCCGTGCTTCGAGGGCCAAGCTGCTCATGCAGTTCTCCTCGGGGCGTACGCGACCTCCGACGCGATCTGCCACTCTAGATACCGATGCGTACGCCAGGCAATGGGTCCGGCGCGCCCGGACCGGTGATGCGGAACCGGCCCGCGGGACCGCCGGACGGGCGGCCCGCGCGGCGGGCGGTTACCTCTCATCGCCCGCCATCGGGCACCATGGGGACGCCATGGTCGATGCCCTCATCGCGTTCGTTGCGACCCTTGGTGCCCTCGCGGCCACCGGGTTGCTCGTTCAGCGCGCCTACAAGGACCGGCTGCTCTACCTGATCGCCTGGTCGTTCACCCAGGTCGGCCTGACCCTCGCGCTGCTGTGCATGGCCATCGGCTTCATGGCCGGCTACAACGGCCTGTTCTTCCGCGTGATGGAGCTCGGCGCCGCGCTCGTCGGGCCGGTCTGGCTGGCCCTCGGCATGATCGAGCTGATCGCGCGGTACGTGCAGGTCCGGTTCGCCGCCTGGCTGTTCACGGTCTCCTACACGGTCGTCGCGATCGTCATCCTGCTGGTCGACCCGCTCAAGGGCTCGCTGTCCAAGAGCCTGCCCAAGCCGAGCGCGACCTACGACGCGCTGCCGCTGCTGCTGATCGACGGCGCGCACCTGGTCGCGGTGATCGCGCTGGTCGGCTGCACCGGCGTCACCGCCTACCTGGCGAGCAAGCGCGACCGCGAGGCCGGCGAGCTGCTCATCCCGGTCGCCCTCGTCGCGCTGGCCGGGGTGCTGGTGGTCAGCGGCACCCGCGGCTTCCTGCCGGCCCCGCTCGCGGTGATCGCGCTCGGCGCCGCCGCCGGCCTGGTCTGGTACGGCGCGATGCGCACCATCCCGGTGTACGAGGAGGACGAGGGCTACGACGAGTACGGCGAGGAGTACGCCGACGAGCCCGCCACCGGGTACGAGGAGCAGGCGTACCCCGAGCAGGTGCACGCCGCGCGGTCCGAGCCCGTCCCGGCGCCGACGCCGCCCGCCGACCCCCGGCGCGGCGAGCTGCGGTTCCCCGAGCCGGCACCGGCCGAGGAGCTGCGCTTCCCCGACCCGCCGGCGGAGCCCGCGGCCCCCGGGGCCTTCGACCCGGCGTCCTTCGACGCGTCCGGGTTCGGCTCCGACCCGGCCGGCCCGACCAGCGTGGACGGCCCGCCCGCCGTCCCCGAGCCCGCGCTTCCCGGCGGTGCCCTCGCCGGGCCGCCGGGGCCGCCGGGGCCGCCCGGGCCGCTCGGCGCGCTCGGCCCGTCCGGCGGCCTCCCCGTTGGCCTCCCTGGCGGCCTTCCCGGCGGAGTCTCCGGCGGGCTGCCCGACGCGTGCGGCCAGATCACCGTCTACACGCTGCTGGACGGCCGCGAGGACGCCTTCGATCGGCTCGCGGCCGACCTGGTCCGGGCCGCCCGGTCCGCCGAGCCGGACACGCTGATCTTCGCCTGCCACGAGGTCGTGAACGGCCCCACCCAGCGGATCTTCTACCAGCTGTTCCGCGACGAGGCGGCGTTCGCCGCGCACCGCAGGCAGCCGCATCTGCAGCGGTTCATGGCCGAGTCCCGCACGCACGTGCTGGCCACCAACGTGATCGAGTTGCGGCTCGGCGCGGCCAAGGTCCCGCTGCCCGCACCGGACCGTCAGGGGAGGTGAGCGTGCCGTCCGACGCGGAGGTCCGCATCACGCTGCTCGGCAAGCCCGGCTGCCACCTGTGCGACGACGCCCGCGCCGTCATCGAGCGCGTCGCGGCGGAGCTGGACGTGCCGTGGGACGAGCGGGACATCACCCGGTCCGAGGAGGACACCCGGGAGTACTGGGAGCAGATCCCGGTCACGCTGGTCAACGGCGTCCAGCACGACTTCTGGCGGGTCGACGAGAACCGGCTCCGGGACGCGATCGCCAAGGCCCGCCGGGCGTCCTGACCGCGGGTCCGACCGGGGTCCAGAATCCGGTTCGGAAACAGGCGCGGCCGGAACCGAGGATGGGACCCGGCTGAAACGCGGGCTCGGAAATGTCTCATCGGTCACACCGTGCGGCGGCGCGCCGGGCGGGCGGCCCGCAGGTACGGTCACGAAACGCGCTGCTGGGCGGGCTTTGTGCGGCGGCCCGCGGACCAGGCGTCCGGCCCGTCGGCCGGGGGGCACTTTGTGCGCGTATTCACAAAGGCTTAACCTGATGGATAGCCCTGGGGCGGTCCGGCCGCGGCCGTGCGGCCGGCAACCAGCCGGGGTGAGGGGTTCTCGGGCCCCGCCCCCAGCGTCGAGCCCCGAAGAGCAGGCCGTGACATCCCGACAGAACCGCAACCACCGCGACCGCGCGGACCGCGGCATCCCCGAAGCCACCGTCGCGCGCCTCCCGGTGTACCTGCGAGCCCTCACCGGCCTGCAGGAACGGGGTGTGGCGACCGTCTCGTCCGAGGAGCTGGCCGCGGCGGCCGGGGTGAACTCCGCCAAGCTCCGCAAAGACCTGTCCCACTTGGGCTCCTACGGCACCCGGGGCGTCGGCTACGAGGTCGAGTACCTCGTCTACCAGATCTCGCGTGAGCTCGGTCTCACCCAGGATTGGGTGGTCGCCATCATCGGTGTCGGTAACCTGGGCCGTGCATTGGCCGGTTATGGCGGATTCGCGTCCCGCGGATTCCGGGTGGCCGGCCTGCTCGACGCCGACGAGGCGATCGTCGGCCAGGAGATCTCCGGCATGACCGTGGAGCACACCGACCGGCTCGAGGACGTGATCGCCGATCACGGCGTGTCCATCGCCGTGATCGCGACCCCGGCGGCCGCCGCCCAGGGGGTGTGCGACCGCGTCGTGGCCGCGGGCGTGACGAGCGTGCTGAACTTCGCGCCCGTCGTGCTGTCGGTGCCCGAAGGGGTGGACGTGCGGAAGGTCGACCTGTCCATCGAGCTGCAGATCCTCGCGTTCCACGAACAGCGCAAGGCCGGGGGGCCCGGCGACTACGCCCCCCTGGCGAGTGGCGACGCCCCTCCCGGCGCCACGCAGTACGTAGAGGCGGTTGAAGCATGAGTGTGTTGGTGGTGGGGCTCAGTCACCGGAGCGCGCCCGTGCCCGTGCTGGAGCGGGCGGCGGTCGGCGGGGACGACCTGGCCAAGCTGCTGCACGCGGTGCACGAGTCCGCGAACGTCGCCGAGACGGCGATCGTGTCGACGTGCAACCGGGTCGAGATCTACGCGGTCGTCGACAAGTTCCACGGCGGCGTCTCGGCGATCTCCGAGCTGCTGGCGCTGCACTCCGGCGTCCCGCTGGACGAGCTGTCCCGGCACCTGTACGTGCACTACGAGGAGCGGGCCGTCCAGCACGTGTTCGCGGTGGCGTGCGGGCTGGAGTCGATGGTGGTCGGCGAGGGCCAGATCCTCGGCCAGCTCCGCCAGGCGTTCCGGCTCGGCCAGGACGAGGGGACGCTCGGCCGCGACCTGCACGACGTGCTGCAGCAGGCGCTGCGGGTCGGCAAGCGCGCGCACGCCGAGACCGGCATCGACCAGGCGGGCGCGTCGCTGGTCAGCGTGGGCCTGGAGGTCGCCGCGCGGCACCTCGGCCCGCTGGCCGGGGTCCGGGCGCTGGTCGTCGGCGCCGGGTCGATGAGCTCGCTGGCGGCGGCGACGCTGAGCCGGGCCGGGGCCCGCGAGGTCGTGGTCGCCAACCGCACGCACGCCAACGCCGTCCGGCTGGCCGAGTCGCTGGACGTGCCCGCCCGCGCGGTCGAGCTGACCGCGCTGGACGCGGCGCTCGCCGAGGCCGACCTGGTGGTGTCGTGCACGGGCGCGACGGGCCTGGTGCTGACGGCGGCGCAGGTGACCGCGCAGGGCGTCGGATCGGACGGCCGCGACCGGTTCTTCCTCGACCTCGCGCTCCCGCACGACGTGGACCCGGCCGTCGGCGCGCTGCCCGGCGTCCGGCTCGCCGGGCTGGACGAGCTGCGCACCGCGCAGGAGGCGGCGCGGGCGATCGGCCCGGAGGCCGTCGAGGCGGTCCGGCGGATCGTCCGCGACGAGGTCGAGGCGTTCCTCAGCGCCGCCCGCGCCGCGGCGGTCGCGCCGACCGTGGTCGCGCTGCGCACCAAGGCCGCCGCGGTGGTCGAGTCGGAGCTGACCAGGCTCGCGGGCCGGCTGCCCGAGCTGGACGAGCGGGCCGTCCGGGAGATCCAGCAGACCGTCCGGCGGGTCGCCGACAAGCTGCTGCACGCGCCGACCGTCCGGGTGAAGGAGCTGGCGGCGGCGCCGGGCGGCGACTCCTACGCCGACGCGCTGCGCCGCCTTTTCGACCTGGACCCGAAGGCGCCGGTGGCGGTGGCGCGCGCCGACATGAGCGCGGACGCCGACGACGCGGAGCCGCCGGCCGGGAGCGCCTCGGCCCCCTGGAGCGGTTCCGCCCGTACGGTGGTGGAAGGGGCGCGGGTCGCGGACGCGGCGAAAGCCGAAGAGGTCGCCCGGGTGACGCAGGTGGACTGCGCCGAGGCCGACTGCGTGAGCAGCGGCCCCGCGGACGCCGCGCCGGGCGTGCGGGCGGGCACCGTGAAGACCGGCACCGTGAAGACCGGGACCGTGAAGACCGGCACAGTGAAGACGGGCACCGCGGACGCCGTGAGCGCGGGCACCGTGAACGCGCAGGCGGCGGGCGTCCGGGCGGTCAGCGCCCGGGACGGCGCGCCGCGCGGCGAGGGAGAGCAGACGTGAACGCGGGTGACCGGGTGGCCGCCCGCCCCGCCGAGGGTGGGAGCAGGCCAGTGAGCGGAGCAGCGCATTGAGTACCGCAGGCAGGGGCCCGCTGCGGCTCGGCACCCGCAGGAGCCTGATGGCGACGACGCAGTCGCAGCAGGTCGCGGACGCATTGACGGAGCGCACGGGGCATGCCGTCGAGCTGGTCGGGGTAACGACCGAAGGTGATGTCTCCAAGGCGCTGCTCGCCCAGATCGGCGGGACGGGTGTCTTCGTCAACGCGCTGCGCGACAGGCTGCTGGCCGGTGAGGTGGACTTCGCCGTGCACTCGCTGAAGGACCTGCCGACCGGGTCCGCCGACGGGATCGCGCTCGCCGCGACCCCGCCGCGCGACGACCCGCGCGACGCGCTGTGCGGCCCCTGCAAGCTGGCCGACCTGCCGCGCGGCGCCCGCGTCGGCACCGGGTCGCCGCGCCGCGTCGCGCAGCTGCGCGCGATGCGCCCGGACCTGGACGTCGTGGCGATCCGCGGCAACGCCGACACCCGGCTGCGCAAGGTCGCCGACGGCGAGCTGGACGCGGTGGTGCTCGCGCACGCGGGCCTGCGCCGGATCGGCCGGCTGGACGCGGTCGCCGAGGTCTTCGACCCCGACCAGATGCTGCCGGCGCCCGGGCAGGGGTCGCTCGCGCTCGAATGCCGCGCCGACCGGGCCGACCTGCGCGCCCTGCTTGGAACGGTCGACGACCCGGTGACCAGGGCCTGCGTCACCGCGGAGCGGACGGTGCTGGCCGTCCTGGAGGGCGGTTGCTCCGCGCCCGTGGGAACATACGCTGCCGAAGTAGAAGAAGAACTGCATCTGACCGCCGCCGTCGCCGCGATCGACGGCGGCCGGCAGATCAGGCTGTCCGCAAGCGGCCACCCGGACGACGCGGAACGGCTGGGGCGCGATCTCGCGCACCGGCTGCTCGCGCAGGGGGCCGACCAGTTGATGGGGGAGCGCGATTGAGCCCCGCTAGCCAGAGCCCCGCCCGCCCGGGGGGCGCCGCCGGATCGACCACGGCCGGCCGGCCGAGCCGGACCGCCGACCCGGGCACGGTCGCGATCGTCGGCATGGGCCCGGGCGACCCGGGCCTGCTGACGCTGCGCGCCGCGGCCGAGCTGGAGCGCGCCGACACCGTCGTGGTCAGCCGCGCGCACTGCCCCGCCGACGTCCTCGCGCACTGCCGCGCGGACGTGGAGATCCTCGACACCGCCGAGGGCGATCCGGTGAAGCTCGCGTCGCGCGCCGCCAAGGCGGGCCGCCGCGTCGTCCGGCTGTTCCCCGGCGACCCCGGCGTCGTCTGCGGGCTGGCCAAGGAGGGCGCCGCGCTGCACAAGGCCGGGGTGCCGTTCGAGGTCGTCCCCGGCGTGTCCGCGGTGACCGGTGTGCCCGGCTATGCGGGCATCCCGCTGACCGACCCGGAGCACCGCGAGTTCCGGTTCGTCGACGCCTCCGACGGCGGCGTGGACTGGGAGCGGTTCGCCGGCTCCGACGCCACGCTCGTCGTCTTCGGCGCCGAGGGAGCGGTCGCGGAGGTCGCCAAGGGGCTGGTCGCGGCCGGCCGCGCCGACTCCACGCCCGCCGCCATGACCAGCCTCGGCACCACCACCGAGCAGGAGACCGTCGTCTCCACCCTGCAGAGGCTGGCCGCCGACACCAAGGGCATGGAGGCCCCCGCGATGATCATCGTGGGGGACGTGGTGTCCTGGCGCGACCAGCTGTCCTGGTTCGAGACCAAGCCGCTGTTCGGCTGGCGGGTGCTGGTGCCGCGCACCAAGGAGCAGGCCGCGTCGCTGTCGGACCAGCTCCGCGGGTACGGGGCCGTCCCCGACGAGGTCCCGACGATCTCCGTCGAGCCGCCGCGCACCCCGCAGCAGATGGACCGTGCCGTCAAGGGCCTCGTCACCGGCCGCTACGAGTGGGTGGTGTTCACCTCCACCAACGCGGTCAAGGCCGTCCGGGAGAAGTTCGTCGCCTACGGGCTGGACGCCCGCGCGTTCGCCGGGCTGAAGGTCGCCGCCGTCGGCGAGCAGACCGCCGCCGCGCTCGTGGAGTTCGGCATCCACCCCGACCTGACCCCGACCGGGCAGCAGTCCAGCGAGGGCCTCGCCGAGGTGTGGCCGCCCTACGACGAGGACCTGGACCCGATCAACCGGGTGCTGCTGCCGCGCGCCGACATCGCCACCGACACCCTCATCGCCAAGCTCACCGAGCTCGGCTGGGAGTGCGAGGACGTCACCGCCTACCGGACCGTCCGGGCCGCGCCGCCGCCCGCCCCGATCCGCGAGGCGATCAAGGGCGGCGGGTTCGACGCGGTGCTGTTCACCTCGTCGTCCACGGTGAAGAACCTGATCGGCATCGCCGGCAAGCCGCACAACGTCACGGTGATCGCGGTGATCGGCCCGCAGACCGCCAAGACCGCCGAGGAGTACGGGCTGCGCGTCGACGTGATGGCGGACAAACCGTCGGTATCGGCGCTCGCCGAGGCGCTCGCGGAGTACGGTGCCAAGCGGCGGGCGGCCCAGGTCGAGGCCGGCGATCCGCTGCGCAAGCCCAGCCAGATGCGCCGGGGAGCCCGGCGCCGCAAGTAACGCCTGCCCACCGGTGCCCGGCGCGCCGGGCACCGGGAAAGAAGGATCATGTCTGCTCAGTTCCCCGTCGCGCGGCCGCGGCGGCTGCGGCGCACGCCCGCGCTGCGCCGGATGGTCGCCGAGACCCGGCTCGCCCCCGCCGACCTGGTGCTGCCGATGTTCGTCAAGGAGGGCATCACCGAGCCGCAGCCGGTCGCCTCCATGCCGGGCGTCGTGCAGCACACCCGCGACAGCCTGCGCAAGGCCGCGCACGAGGCCGCCGAGGCCGGCGTCGGCGGCATCATCCTGTTCGGGATCCCCGCGGTGAAGGACGGCACCGGCACGGCCGCCGACGACCCCGCCGGCATCGTCCAGCTGGCCCTGCGCGACCTGGCGTCCGACCTCGGCGACGCCACCGTGGTCATGACGGACCTGTGCCTGGACGAGTACACCGACCACGGGCACTGCGGCATCCTCACCGCCGGCGGCGAGATCGACAACGACGCGACGCTGGAGCGGTACGCGTCCATCGCGGTCGCGCAGGCCGCCGCCGGGTCCCAGGTGGTCGGCCCGTCCGGGATGATGGACGGCCAGGTCGGCGTGATCCGCGAGGCCCTCGACCAGGCCGGCTACACCGACATCGCGATCATGGGGTACTCGGTGAAGTACTCCTCGGCCTACTACGGCCCGTTCCGCGACGCCGCCGAGTGCGCCCCCCAGTTCGGCGACCGCTCCACCCATCAGCAGGACCCGGCCAACGCCGACGAGTCGCTCCGCGAGGTCTTCCTCGACCTCGACGAGGGCGCCGACATGGTGATGGTGAAGCCCGCGGGGGCCTACCTCGACATCGTCCGCCGCGTCCGCGACGCCGTGGACGTCCCGGTGGTCGCCTACCAGGTCAGCGGCGAGTACGCGATGATCGAGGCCGCCGCCGAGAAGGGCTGGATCGACCGCGACCGCACCATCATGGAGTCGCTGGTGTCGATCCGCCGCGCCGGCGCCGACATCACCCTCACCTACTGGGCCACCGAGGTGGCGAAGAAGCTCCGCTGACCCGGGGGACGCCGCCGCCCGGCGGCGCGGCGCGGTGGAAAAGCTCCAGTGATCATGGAGACGTAGTCACTTGGGGCCGTTTTGGCGGGGGCGCCGTGTCTGACGTGCGGGGGCGCGGGCATCATCGTCTATCAAGAACCCACGTTCGACCTTGGGTATTGGGGGGCGGAGATGCTGGCGGTCTCGGGGAACAGGCGGCAACGGGCGGCGCGCGACCGGATGGCCTCGGCCGCCCAGGAGTACGCCGCGATGGGCTGGCCCTGCTTTCCGGGGGCGCATCCGCCCGCCGCCGGCGACCGGTCCTGCTCGTGCGACCGGATCGGCTGTCCCGACCCGGCGGCGCATCCGGTGTCGGCGGCGTGGGCGCACCAGGCCTCGGTCGACCCGGACCGGATCCGGCGCTGGTGGGCGGAGCGCCCGGAGGCCAACATCATCCTGCCGACCGGCCGGGTGTTCGACGTGTTCGACGTCCCGGCCGCCGCGGGCGCCGCGGCGCTCGACCGGATCGGCCGCGAGGGCCTGCCGGTCGGTCCCGTCGCGAACCTGGGGGACGAGCGGCACCTGTTCTTCGTCGCGACGCGCGGCGCCCCCGCCGACGAGGACGAGTGGTGGTCGTGCAACCTCGACACCTCGCCGGAGACCGTGGCCGAGACGCCCGGGATGCGGTGGCACTGCCGCGACAGCTACGTGGTCGCCCCGCCGTCGGTGCCGGCGTCCGGCAAGGAGACCGGATGGCTGCGGCCGCCGCAGGGCCAGCCGCTGCCCGACCCGCTGCGGCTCCTGGAAGTCCTCGCCGACAGCTGCGACTGACGGCCGCGCCGCCGGCCACGGCCGCGCCGCCGGCCGCGTGCGGCCGGCGGCGGCGGATCAGCGCGGGGCCTTGATCGCCTTGCGGCCCCAGCCGGAGTAGGACGTCGTGATGATCTGGTTGCGGCCCTTCGCCGGCCCGGCCCGCAGCCAGAGCTTGACCGGGCGGTCGGAGCCGTCCAGCTTGAGCGCGAAGCTGATCTGCTGGACGCCGGTGGCGCGCGCCATCTCCGCGTACAGCGCGCCCGACCCGGGCCGCTGCGCGAGCTTGGCGACCGGCGCCTCGCCCTTGTAGACCCCGCCCGACCTGCTCAGCGGCCCGGCCGCCGCCAGCAGCGACGTCACCGCCGACACCGAGCTGCCGCGCCGCACCTGCTCGGCCAGCGCCGGGTAGCCGCGGGTTCCGGCCGGCGCGGGCCGCCACTTCTTGCCCGCCGCCACGTACACCCGGTCGCCGACGACCACGGCCTGCACCCGCTTGCGCGTCTTGCCGGTGCCCCACATCTTCATGGCGTACGCGGGCTCGGCGCCCTTGACCAGCCCGAAGTCGCCCTGCGCCGCGGAGGGCGCGCCGCAGCAGCCCGTCCGGCGGTAGCTGAACCGGGCGCCGGGCGCCTCGTTCGTCGCCTGGGTGATGCGCGCGGCGAGCGGCGCCGGGTCGACGCCGCCGGGCGGCAGGGACGGCTGGGGCGTGCTGCTCTGCGCGGGCGACGGGGTCGGCGGCGGGCCGTCGTCGCCGCCGGAGTTCACGAAGAAGACGCCGCCCGCGACCGCGCCCGCGACGACCACCGCGGCGACGCCGCCGGCGATCCACCGCGAAGAACCGGAGTCGCGCGCCGGCTGCTGGCCCGTGGCGATGACCTGGTAGCGGCCGCTGCTGCGGGCCGCCTTGGGCTTCGGCGGCTCGGGCTGCAGCGCGGCCTGCGCCGCCAGCTCGGTGAGCCGGCCCCGGCCCTGCGCCTCCCAGGACGGCCCGTACGCCGAGACGGCCGCGTCCTCGACTGCGCCGAGGTAGTCCGCGGCGGACTTCGGGCGCTGGTCCGGGTCCTTGGCGAGGCCCTGGTCGATCAGCTGCCGCAGCGGCCCGGGGACCTCCTCGGCGGGGATCGGGGCCTCGCGGTGCAGCCGCGCCATGTTGCGCCCCGCGAACGGCGGGTGCCCGGTGAGGCACTCGAAGAAGATCGCGGTGGCCGCGTACAGGTCGGTCGCGACGGTCGCGGGCGCCCCGTCCCACAGCTCCGGCGCGGCGTAGGCGGGCGCGAGCTGCGCCTCGGTGCCCGCCGGGGCCGTCGCGAAGTCCGTGAGCCGGGCGTTGCCCTCCGCGTCCACCAGGACGGCGGACGGGCGGACGGCGCCGTGCACGACCTCGAGGGCGTGCGCGGCGGCCAGCCCGAGCAGAGTCCCGCCGAGCAGCGACAGGGCCGCCAGGGGCCCTGTGGGGCCCTGTGCGGCCAGCACCCGGCGCAGCCCGACGCCGTCGACGTACTGCATGACGACCGCGGCGCCCTCGGGGGCCTCCACGAAGTCGTAGAAGTCCGCGACGTTCGGGTCCTCCAGCTGGGACAGCGTGCGCGCGGACGCGCGGAAGCGCGCCATGAAGGCCTCGTCGGCGCGCAGCCCGCCGGCGAGGTACTTGATCGCGACCTTCGTGCTGGTCATGTCGTCGACCGCCAGCACCACCCGGCCCGCGGCGCCGTCGCCCAGTTCCCGCTCATGGGTGAAGCCCGGGACCGTCCAGCCGTCAACCACGTTGAAAGCCATCCCTCCGATACGGCGGACGCCGGTGAAGATAACGGGCGCCTCCCGACCGGGCGCCGATGTCGTACTTGGTGGAATATCGGCCCGTACCCGGCGAGGTCAAGCGCAGTCGCCGAACTGCAACTGAGAGACTGGAAACGTGACTGTAACCGATCGCTCCCAGCAGTTGTTCGAGCGTGCCGAGGGGCTCGTCCCCGGCGGCGTGAACTCGCCGGTCCGCGCCTTCGGTGCGGTCGGCGGGACGCCCCGCTTCATCGCGTCGGCGCGCGGCCCCTATCTGACCGACGTGGACGGCAACGAGTACGTCGACCTGGTGTGCTCGTGGGGCCCGCTGATCCTCGGGCACGCCCACCCGGACGTGGTGGCGGCGGTGCGCGAGGCGGCGGGGCGCGGCACGTCCTACGGGGCGCCGACACCCGGCGAGGTCGAGCTGGCCGAGGAGATCGTGGCGCGGGCGCCGGTGGAGAAGGTCCGGCTGGTCAACTCGGGGACCGAGGCGACGATGTCGGCGATCCGGCTGGCGCGCGGCTTCACCTCCCGCCCGAAGATCGTGAAGTTCGCGGGCTGCTACCACGGGCACGTCGACTCGCTGCTGGCGGCGGCCGGGTCGGGCGTGGCGACGTTCGCGCTGCCCGACACCCCCGGCGTGACCGGCGCGACGACCGCGGACACGATCGTGCTGCCCTACAACGACGTCGCGGCCGTGGAACTGGCCTTCGACGAGCACGGCCACGAGATCGCCTGTGTGATCGCCGAGGCGGTGCCGTGCAACATGGGCGTCGTGCCGCCGCTGAACGGCTTCAACGCGCTGCTGAAGCGGCTGTGCGAGCGCTACGGGGCGCTCCTCGTGCTGGACGAGGTGCTCACCGGGTTCCGGGCGTCGCGGTCCGGCTGGTTCGGGATCGAGGGCGTCGCCGCCGACCTGGTGACGTTCGGCAAGGTGATGGGCGGCGGGCTGCCCGCCGCCGCGTTCGGCGGCCGCGCCGAGATCATGGACCGGCTCGCGCCCGCCGGGCCCGTCTACCAGGCGGGCACCCTGTCGGGGAACCCGCTCGCGACGGCCGCCGGGCTGGCGACGCTGCGCGGCGCGACCGGCGAGGTGTACGCGGCGATCGACCGGGCCGCCGGGATCGTGTCGCGGGCCGCGTCGGAGGCGCTGGCGAAGGAGGGCGTCCCGCACTCGCTGCAGAACGCCGGCAACCTGTTCTCGATCTTCTTCACTGACGGGGCGGTCGGCGACTTCGCCGCCGCGCAGCGGCAGAACGTCAAGGCGTACGGGGCGTTCTTCCACGCCGCGCTCGACCGCGGCGTCTACCTTCCGGCGTCGGCGTACGAGGTCTGGTTCCTGTCGGCCGCCCACGACGACGAGGCGATCGGCCGGATCCTGGACGTCCTCCCGCACGCCGCACGCGCCGCCGCCCAGGCGTCCTGACCCTTCGGTGAACTGCGGCGAGCCGTCGTTACGGTGGGCCCCATAACGACGACTCGCCGCAAGCGACCCTGTTCAGAGAGTCAGGGCGCGGAAGGCGCGCATGGCTTCGGCGACCGACTCGGGTCGGGGCGCGTGCAGGGGTGCGCGGACCGCGGGGTCGTCGATCAAGCCGATGTCGGCCAGGCACGCCTTCAGCACGGACGGGGACGGCTCGCCGAACAGCGCCCGCGCCAGCGGGAAGAGCGCGTTGTGCAGCGCCAGCCCGCGCGCGGCGTTCCCGTGACGGACCGCTTCCGCCATCGCCGCGTAGGGCTTCGGCGCCAGGCACGCGGACGCGGCGACGCCACCGGACGCGCCGAGCTGCAGCATCGGGTAGATGTAGGCGTCGTCGCCGCACAGGACCGCCTTGCCCGGCTCCGCCGCCAGCATCTCCAGGGTGTCCTGGTCGATGGCGCCAGCGCAGTGCTTGATCCCCGCGACGCAGTCGAGCCCGAGGAGCCGGACGAGCGTCTCCCCGGACAGCGCCTTCCCCGTCCGGTACGGGACGTTGTAGGCGATCAGCGGGACGTCCACGGCGGCGCCGACCGCCGCGAAGTGGTCGATGACGCCGTCGTCGGACGGCCGCAGGTAGTACGGGACGACGACGAGCAGCGCGTCGGCGAGCGGCGCCCGCTCGCGGGCCTCCCGGATCGTGTCCGCGGTGCCCATCGTCCCGGCGCCGACGATCAGCGGCGTCCCGTGCTCGATCGAGACGGCGCGGCACACCTCCAGGACCGTCCGCCGCTCCTCGGCGGTCAGCAGCGCGGCCTCGCCGGTGGTGCCGAGCGCGACGAGACCGGCGGCGCCGTGGCCGAGGCAGTGGGCGGCGAGCCGTTCGAGGGACTTGGCGTCCACGTCGCCGGAGCGGGTGAACGGGGTCACCAGGGCCGCGCTGATTCCGTGCATGGGTGTCACCTCGTCTGGACGGGCTCCGCCGGAGGAGCCACCTGGACGGGCATGCGGGACGCGCGGGACCGCAGCCGCACGCTGCCCGCCGCGACCCCGCAGATGATGAGCGCGGCCCCGGCGAGGCGCGTCCCGTCGACGTGCTCGCCGAGCACCAGCGCGGCCGACAGCAGGCCGAACGGCGGGACGAGCAGCGAGTACATGGCGACCGTGCCGGCCTCGTAGCGGCGCATCAGCCAGCCCCACACGCCGAATCCGACGAGCGTCGACACGTAGGCGATGTACGCCAGCGAGCCCACCCCGGCGACGGACAGGTGGTGCGCCGCGTCCGGCACCGCCCCCGGCCCCTCGAAGATCAGCGAGAGGGCGAACAGCGGGACGGGCGGGACGAGCGACATCCACACCATGAACCCGAACGCGTCGACGGGCTCGGCCGCGGTCTGGTTCATCCGCCGCATCGCGACGTTCGCCAGCCCCCAGCTCGCCGCCCCGCCGACGCACAGCAGGAACGCGCCGACCGGGCTCCCGCCCTCTCCACGGGCGACGCCGAGCAGCGCGACCCCCGCGAACGCGACGGCCATCCCGGCGATCTGCCGGGCGCCGAGCCGCTCGCGCAGCAGCACCCCGGCGAACAGCGCGGTGAAGATCGCCTGGACCTGGAGCACCACCGACGACAGCCCCGCGGGCATCCCCAGCCGCATGCCGATGAACAGCAGCGCGAACTGCCCGACGCCCAGCGGAATGCCGACCAGCCACAGCCAGCGGACCGCGACCGGCGGGCGGCGGACGAGGAAGACCGCGGGCAGCGCGGCGGCGGTGAACCGCAGCGCGGCGAGCAGCAGCGGCGGGAAGTCCTCCAGCGCCACCTTGATCGGCACGAAGTTGAATCCCCAGAGCGCGGCGATCAGGGTGGCCAGCAGGATGTGGCGCGGTCTCATGCCCCGATCGTCGCCCGCCGCTTATTTTAGGACAAGCTAGAATCTGTCGACTTCTCGCTTTAGAATTGCTACATGCTCGATCTCGAACGGCTGCGGGCCCTGCACTCCGTCGCCACCTACGGCTCGGTCAGCGCCGCCGCCGACGTCCTGCACGTCACCACGTCCGCCGTCTCCCAGCAGCTCGCCAAGCTGGAGCGGGAGACCGGCCAGAAGCTGCTCGAGCGCAACGGCCGCGGCGTCCGGCTCACCGACGCCGCCGAGCTGCTCGTCGGGCACGCGGAGAGGATCCTCTCCCTGGTCGAGCAGGCCCAGGCCGACCTGGAGGCGCACCGCGGCTCGGTCGTCGGGCAGCTGACGCTCGCCGCGTTCCCCACCGCCGTCCGCGGGCTGATGCCGCAGGCGCTGCGGCTGCTGCGCGCCGAGCACCCCGACCTGCGCGTCCTGGTCCGCGAGGAGGACCCGCTGCACAGCATGCCGCTGGTGCTGCGCGGCGACCTCGACATGGCCGTCGTGCAGGACTGGAGCAACGAGCCGCTGCCGCTGCCCGAGGGCCTGCACAAGGGCGCCATCTGCGAGGACGTCGCCGACGTCGCGCTGCCCGCCGAGCACCCGCTGGCCGGCCGCGGCAGCGTCGACCTGAAGGAGCTGGCCGGCGACCCGTGGATCAGCTCCGTGCCCGACAGCATCTGCTGCGACTGGCTCCTGCGCACCCTGCGCGCCGTCGACAGCGAGCCCCGCATCGAGCACATGGCCTACGAGTTCGCGACGCAGCTCGCGCTCGTCGCCGGCGGGCTCGGCAACGCGATCCTGCCCCGCCTCGGCCGCTGCGACGTGCCGCCGGACGTCGCGGTCGTCCCGCTCGCCGAGCCGCTGACCCGCCGCGTGTACGCGGTCTGGCGGGAGGAGGCCGCGCGCCGCCCGGCGATCCGCGCCGCCGTGACCGCGCTGCGCGCCGGCGTCCCCGAGTCCGCGCAGCGGGCCGCCTGACGCTCTCACCTTCATCCGGGACGGTTCGCCGCGCCGCGCCCGATTCGGTACCTTCTTCGCGATCTTGGTAGGAGGTCGCGATGAGCGGGTGGCGGGTCGAGGGATACGCCGAGGTGCGGGAGCTGGGCGCGGGCGCGCAGGGACGCGTCGTGCTCGCCCGCCACGAGCCGTCCGGCACCCCCGTCGCGATCAAGTACCTCAACGCGTCCGCGCGCGAGGACGAGCGGGAGCGGCTCCGCCACGAGGCCCGGATGCTGGGGCGGGCCGAAAGCCCGCACGTCGCCCGCCTCTTCCACCTCGTCGAGGGCCCCGACGGCGCCGCGATCATCATGGAGGCCGTCGACGGCGTCTCCCTCAAGGAGCTCCTCGCCCGGCACGGCGCGCTCGGCCCCGAGGCGGCGCTGTCGGTGCTGAAGGGCTCGCTGCTGGGCCTCGCCGCCGCCCACGCCCTCGGCGTCGTGCACCGCGACTACAAGCCCGCGAACGTCGTCGTCCCGGCGGACGGGCGCAGCCGGCTGGTCGACTTCGGCATCGCGGCCCCGGCCGGTCAGGAGGCCGGCGGCGCCGGAACCCCGTACTACATGGCGCCCGAGCAGTGGGACCGGCACACCGCCACGCCCGCGTCCGACGTGTACTCCGCGACCTGCGTGTTCGTCGAGTGCGTCACCGGGCGGCGGCCGTTCACCGGGAACCGCGCCGAGCTGATGCGGGCCCACCTCACCGGCGCCGTGCCGGTCGACGCCGTCCCGGAGCCGCTGCGCGCCCTCGCCGCGCGGGGCATGGCGAAGGACCCCGCCGACCGCCCGCCGAGCGCCGCCGCGTTCGTCGACGACCTGGAGCGGACCGCCCGCGAGGCGTACGGGCCGGACTGGGAGTCGCACGGGATCCGGGCGCTCGCCGCGTCCGCCGCCGCGCTCGCCGCCCTGTTCCCGCTCGCCGCCTTGCTGATGCCGGGCGCCGCCGGCACCGCGGCCGGATCCGCGGCCGGATCCGCCGCGGCGCACGGGGCCGGCCAAGCCGCGGGCCACGCCGCAGGAAAGGTCGCCGGGACGAGCGCGATCAAGGCGTTCTTCGGGAGCGCGGGCGGCATCGCCACGGCCGCCGCCGGAACGGCCGTGGTCGTCGGCGCCGGCGCCATCGCCGTCCAGCAGTTCACCGGCGACGACCCGGCGCCGCGCCCCACGATCACCCGGCCCGTCGCCACCGTCGCGTCCGTCCGGGACTGCCCCACCACCGACGCGCTCGGCAACAAGACCACGCCGTCGCCCGGCCCCGCGCAGGTCCGCCTCCCCGAGCAGGTCAAGCTGCCGAAGGACGCGGCCGTCTACAGCCTCGGCCAGGGCCGCCGCCTGATCGGCCCGGCCGCGACGGGATGCTCCGGATCGATGGGCGCGAACGCCGGCTACACCACGATCGGCGACTCGAAGACGCTCCGGATAACGCAGAACTGGCAGGGATCCGTCGGCAACATCGCCGACCAGGTCTGCATGTACTTCCCGGACTCCCCGGAGGCCGCGAAGGCGAAGCGGAACTTCGGCCCCTGCACGTCCGCCGTCCACGACCGGCAGGACGTCCCGACGGGGGCGCCGGCGCTCCGCCTGGCGCTGGCGACCGAGCAGCCGACCGAGCCGCCGCCACCGTCGCCGTACGTGATGGTGACCCTCGTCACGATGGGGTCCAACGGGCTGCCCTCGCCCGTCACCTGCCTGGCGCCCGCCGCGCGGGCCGACATGTGCGACGCCGCGCTCACCTACTGGTTCGTCCAGGCGACGAACGGCACGAAGATCACGAAAGCCGACCTCGACCGGGTCGCCGCGCGCATCACCGCCTACGTCCGGTCCGTGGCCGGGCGCTGAAGCAGCGTGGGCGGATCGGGGCGATGGGCCGCGGCCGATGTAGGCGGCCCGTCTAGGTAGCCTAACGAGCGATGAGTGACACGACGATCGTTCACCTGCTGCGGCACGGTGAGGTGCACAATCCCGAAGGCGTCCTGTACGGCCGGCTGCCCGGCTACAGGCTCAGCGAGGACGGCGTCCTCATGGCCAAGGCCGCCGCGAAGTGGTTCGCCGACCGGGACGTCACCGCGCTGTTCTCCTCGCCGATGCAGCGGGCCCTGGAGACCGCCGCGCCGCTGGCCGACTCGTTCGACCTGCCCGTGACGGTGGACGATCGGCTGATCGAGGCCGAGAACCACTTCGAGGGGCTGACCTTCGGGGTGGGGCCCGGTTCGCTGCGCCGGCCCGAGCACTGGCGCTACCTGGTGAACCCGTTCCGGCCGTCGTGGGGCGAGCCGTACCGGCAGATGGCGGCGCGGATGCGCGCGGCGGTGGTCCGGGCGCGGGAGGCGGCGCGCGGCCACGAGGCGGTGTGCGTCAGCCACCAGCTGCCGATCTGGATCCTGCGGCTGCACGCCGAGCACCGCCGGCTCTGGCACCACCCGAACCGGCGGGAGTGCGGGCTGGCCAGCGTGACCAGCCTCACGTTCGAGGGCAGCCGGCTCGTGGAGGTCGGCTACCAGGAGCCCGCCGGCGGGATCGCGAAGGGCCCCAGTGTCGCGGGTGCCTGACGGCACCGCTAAGTTGAGTACTACGTCCTGTAGTAGTAGGAGGGTCCCGTTGAGCCCCCGAATCCCCCACGCGCGCGCCGCCGCCGCTGCCGTCGCGCTCTGCGGGCTGCTGGCCGGCTGCGCGGGAACCGGTTCGGCCAAGAGCGGCCCGGACGGCAACGACAACCGCTTCATCTCGGGCGACGGCAACGTCACCGAGTACCAGCCGGGGCAGCGCAAGAGCCTGCAAGAGGTCACCGGGCAGACGCTCGACGGGCGGTCGTTCAAGCTCGACTCGCTCAAGGGCAAGGTCGCGGTCGTCAACTTCTGGGCGTCGTGGTGCGCGCCCTGCCGCGGCGAGGCGCCGTCGCTGGAGCAGATCTACACCGCGAACAAGGCCAAGGGCGTGGAGTTCCTCGGCGTCAACTTCAAGGACTCCAAGGACAACGCCAAGGCGTTCGAGCGCAAGTTCAAGGTCACCTACCCGAGCGTGTTCGACGGGGACGGCCAGGTCACGCTCGCTTTCCGCGAGGTGCCGCCGAGCGCGATCCCCAGCACCCTCGTCCTGGACCGGCAGGGCAGGATCGCCGCGCGGGTCATCGGCGCGACCACCTACTCCAAGCTGAACTCGCTGGTCGCGAAGGTGCTCGCGGAAAAATGAGCGCGGCGCGGTGAACGTTGACGAGACGGTGACGAGCGGGTCGCTGGCGGCGGCGGCGCCGCTGGCGGCGCTGGCCGGGCTCGTCTCGTTCCTGTCGCCGTGCGTGCTGCCGCTCGTCCCCGGCTACCTGTCGTACGTGACGGGCATGACGGGCGCGGACCTCGCCGAGCAGCGCCGCGGCCGGCTGCTGTCCGGCGTGCTGCTGTTCGTCGCCGGCTTCACCCTGGTGTTCGTCAGCTACGGCGTGGCCTTCGGCGGGCTCGGCCGGTGGCTGCTGGAGTACCAGGACCAGATCACCCGGGTGCTCGGCGCCGTCACGATCGTCTTCGGGCTGGCGTTCATGGGCCTGGTCCCGGGGTTGCAGCGGACGATGAAGTCGGGCCGGCTGCCGTCGGCGGGCCTCGCCGGGGCGCCGCTGCTCGGCGCCCTGTTCGCGCTCGGCTGGACACCGTGCATCGGGCCGACGCTCGGCGCCGTCCAGTCGCTGGCGATCAGCGAGGCCAGCGCCACCCGCGGCGCGCTGCTGTCGCTGGCGTACTGCGCCGGCCTCGGCGTGCCGTTCGTGGTGACGGCGGTCGCCTACCGCCGCGCGCTCGGCGCGTTCGGGGCGGTGAAGCGCCACTACCCCCTCGTCATGCGGATCGGCGGGGGGATGCTCGTCCTCATCGGGGTGCTGCTGGTGAGCGGCCTGTGGGGCGACCTGAACATCGAGCTGAAGTCGTGGATCAGCGGCTTCGAGCCGGTTCTCTGATGCCGACGGATCGGCAGAGGCATTGATATGAGCGACATCAAGGACATCGAAACGGGCACGCAGGCGCCCGCCGCGCGGCAGGCCCCCGAGGAGGTGCCGCGGCCGAGGGGCATCGGCCCGCTGGGCTGGCTGCGGTGGGGCTGGCGGCAGCTCACCACCATGCGCACGGCGCTGATCCTGCTGTTCCTGGTGGCGCTGGGGAGCGTGCCCGGGTCCGCGCTGCCGCAGCGGGGGCAGGCGCCGGAGAAGGTCGCCGCGTACCTGTCCGACCACAAGACGCTCGGCCCGTTCTTCGACAAGCTGTCGCTGTTCGACGTGTTCTCCGCGCCGTGGTTCGCGGCGATCTACATCCTGCTGTTCGTGTCGCTGGCGGGCTGCGTGATCCCGCGCGCGGTCAAGCACTTCCAGTCGATGCGGGCCCGCCCGCCGGCGGCGCCGCGCAACCTGGGGCGGCTGCCGCAGTCGGTGACGTACGAGACCGACGGCGCGCCGGACGACGTCCTCGCCGAGGCGCGGAAGGTGCTGCGCGGCCGGCGGTTCCGGGTGGACGTGTCGGACGGCGCCGCGTCCGCCGAGAAGGGCTACCTGGGGGAGACCGGCAACCTGGTCTTCCACCTGGCGCTGCTCGGGCTGCTCTTCGCGCTCGGCGCGGGCAACCTGTTCGGCTACCGGGGCAGCGTGCTGATCACCGAGGGCAAGACGTTCGCCAACTCGCTCGGCCAGTACGACGAGTTCACCCCGGGGCGGCTGTTCGACGACGGCGACCTCGCCCCGTTCACCGTCAGCCTCGACGACTTCAAGGCCGAGTACGAGGTGAAGGGCGACAAGCGCGGGCAGGCCACCGCGTTCGACGCCTGGATCCACTACCGGGACCGGCCGTCCGGCAAGGACGAGAAGTACGACCTGCGGCTCAACCATCCGCTGAAGGTCGGCGGCGCGAAGGTGTACCTGCTCGGCCACGGGTACGCGCCGAAGTTCACCGTGAAGGACGCCAAGGGCGACGTCGCCTTCCAGGACACCGTCCCGTTCCTGGCGATGGAGCCGCGCAACCTGACGTCCGAGGGCGTCATCAAGGTCCCGGACGCCGAGCCCGACCAGCTCGCCTTCTACGCGATCCTGTGGCCGACGGCGGTCGCCAGCGAGGACGGCAAGCAGATCGTCTCGGCGTTCCCCGGCGCGCTGCGCCCGGTCATCACCCTGTCCTCGTTCAAGGGCGACCTCGGCCTGGACTCCGGCACCCCGCAGTCGGTGTACAAGCTGGAGGGCATCGGCAAGACCCTCCAGCCGATCAAGGGCGGGGAGAAGCTGCTGGAGCCGGGGGAGACGTTCAAGCTCCCGGGCAACGCGGGCTCGATCACCTTCGACGGGATGGCCGAGTACGCGACCCTGTCGGTCAACCACGACCCCGGGCGCATCCCCGCGCTGATCGCGGCGGTGCTCGCGGTGCTGGGCGTGGCGACCTCGTTCCTCGTCCGGCGGCGCAGGGTGTGGGTCCGTGCGAGCGCCGGGACGGGCGGGCGTACGGTGGTGGAGGTCGGCGGGCTCACGCTCGGGAACCCGACCTCGGAGTTCGACGAGATCGTGACCGCCCTGCGCGGCCCGGACGGCGCGGACGCCACCGGGCGGGACGGCACCGAGCCAGAACAGAACGGGTCCGAAGCGGAACCCGGCGCCGATCGGGGTTCCGGGTCGGCAACCGAACCGAAGGAGTGACCGAGGTGAGCAACGCCGACCTCGCGAACCTGAGCGACAAGCTCATGCTGACCACCGTGGTGCTGTACATCGTCGCGCTGGTCGCCTACGCGGCCGACCTCGGCTTCGGCCGCCGCTCCGTGGCGGTCATCGCCGAGGAGAAGGCCGAGGCCAAGGTCCTCGTCGGCGCGGCCGGCGCCGAGGCCGTGGCGGACGCCCCGGCCGGCGGAGCCGCCGCCGGGGAGACCGGCGAGGCGGCCGTGCCGGAGGGCCGCCGGACCGACTGGGCGCGGCTCGCGATCGTGCTGAACGTGCTCGGCTGGGCGGCGCACCTCGGCATCCTGGTGACCCGCGGCCTGGCGGTGCACCGCTGGCCGTGGGGCAACATGTACGAGTTCATGACGGCGCTGTCGTTCGCCGCCGTGACCGCGTTCATGATCGTGGCGCTGCGGTACAAGGCGCGCTTCCTCGGCGCGTTCGTGATGGCCGCCGTGGTGATCGCGCTCGGCGTCGACAACATCTGGCTGTACGACTCGGCGGGCCCGGTCAGCCCGGCGCTCAACTCCTACTGGATCGCGATCCACGTCACCGCCGCGATCATCGCCACCGGCTCGTTCACGGTGGCGGGCGCCGCGACGATCCTGTACCTGCTGAAGTCCCGCGCGGAGGCGAGCGAGGCCGGGGTCGGCGGCGGCGTGCTGTCGCGCATCCCGTCCGCCGAGGACCTCGACCGGCTGTCGATGCGGGTGACGATGTTCGCCTTCCCGATCTGGACGGCCGCCATCATCATGGGCGCCATCTGGGCCGACCAGGCGTGGGGCCGCTACTGGGGCTGGGACCCCAAGGAGGTCTGGTCCTTCGTCACCTGGATCGTCTACGCCGCCTACCTGCACGCGCGCGCGACGGCCGGCTGGAAGGGCCGCAAGGCGGCGATCCTGTCGCTGGTCGGCTTCGGCTGCCTGCTGTTCAACTTCTTCGGCGTCAACTACATGTTCTCGGGCATGCACTCCTACGCCTGAGCCGAACCGAGCACCTCAGGGGGGCCGCGGCCACCGCTTCCGGCGGGCGCCGCGGTCCTCGCACATCCGCGCCCGTCCGATTCGCGGTGACTCGCGGGGATGACGCCGTGTCGGGTTCCGGCTTACCCTGCCTCGGGGGCCCACTCGCTCGGCGACACCGCGGGCCCCGCTGACAGAGGAGCCCGATGCGCTTCAAAGGCGTCCACCGAAAGCCCCGGGAGCTGAGGAATCGGGAGGCCTCCCGGGGCGCGGCGGTCCGCAGGGACGACGCCGCGTACGCGCCGTCGCCGCCGGACGCGGGGCAGCGCCCCGAGCCCGCGCACCTGCGGCCGCGCGGCAACCAGCCCCGCGACCGGTTCGGCCGGTTCCGCAAGGCGGGCCGCGACGACGACTTCGCGCTCGCCCCCGGCGCCGACGGCCCGGACACCGCCGACACCCGCCCCGGACGGTACGGGCGGCGCGGCGCGGGGCGTCCGCGCGCCGGCGACTACGCGTGGAGCGACTTCGAGCTCGACGACGCCCTGCGCGCCGAGCCGTACCCGCCGGGCATGCCGCACGTGTCGGACGGGCGGCGGCACTGCGGCGTGCTGGAGAGCGTGCTGTACCGGCAGTGGGACGCGCGGCAGGGCCCGCCGACCCCCGAGGTGATCCGGGCCGTCGACAGCCTCGCGTCGCTGCCCGAGACGCTCAAGGAGAAGCTCGCGGGCGGCCTGGACGGCATCTACGTCGGGCCCGGCGGCGTCCCGCAGCTGGACGACATGGGCCACCTGCGCGACCGGCCGCTGCCGTCCGGCCGCGCCACCTGGGACATCTGCGCCGGCGCCTACGGCGACCGCAAGATCATCGTGGGGGACCGGCCGTCGCCGACCCCGGACGTGATGCTGCACGAGGTCGGGCACGCGCTGGACGACATCGACGGCGAGGCCGGCGGGTGGACCTCCGACAGCCCCGCCTTCCGGGAGCTGTACGAGCTGTGCCGCCCGCACCTGGCCAGCGACTTCCACCGGCAGCCCGACGCGCTCGGCCGGCGGGAGTTCTTCGCCGACGCGTTCGCGGCGATCTCGTCCCGGCAGCGTCCGGCGCTGGTGGATATGCTCGCCGGCAACATCAGGACGGCGCTGGAAGTCATGCTCTTCTTCAACCGCAGATACGGCATCTAGGACACCGCGATGCCGGCGAAGGCGATGGACTCCGAGGGTGATCGACGATGTACGTGATCCGGCTCCCCGACGGCACGCTCCGGGTGCCGCACAGCGTCCTCGCCGAACCCGGGGACGACGGACCGGACGCCGGGGACGACCGTGCGGATCGGGAGCGGGGCGGGCGGATCATCGCCGACGCCTACGTGGAGATCGGGCCGGGCGATCCCGACTACGACCGGCTCCTCGGCCAGTCGCTCACCGAGCAGGAGCTGGCGGACAGGCGGCGCCGCTGGCGGGACGAGGACGCCGAGCTGGCGCGCCGGTTCGAGGAATGGCGGGCCGGCGAGGCGGAGGAGTAGCCGTGCCGGATCGCGCGACCCCGGCCGCCCGGGCTGATGGACCGGCCGCGTGCGCGCGGCGGTCCGGGCGGTGCTCCGGGGTCAGTGCCTTCCGAGGGGGGACGGCCCTGTGCCTTTTCCGACCAGCCGGTCGGGGTAAGTTCTTCTCGAGGGGGACGACCCCCCGCACCCCCCGGCCGACTTCGTCGGGGTCAGTTCTTCTCGAGGGGGGACGACCCCCCACGCCCCCCGGCCGACTTCGTCGGGGTCAGTGGACCGAGTGCTCGGCGACCGGTTCCTCGCCGCGCAGCAGCGCGTGGACCTCGGACTCACGGAAGCGGCGGTGGCCGCCGGGAGTCCGGATGCTGCTGATCCGGCCGGCCGCGGCCCACCGGGTGACCGTCTTCGGATCGACCCGGAAGAGGGCGGCGACTTCCCCTGGGGTCAGCAGGCGCTCGCTCGTGCTCTCCACGTTTTCTCTCCCCCTTTGTCCCGCTCTCGGCGCGGGTGGACTGTTTAACAGTGTGGCGGGTCAAGACCGATTTCTCCCTTGTTTTCGGAAAAGATCACGCTGCGTAGTGACCCGAGCAGCGCGAATGACGGTCGGTGCTCGCCACCTGGGCCTCCGGGGGCTCGCACACCACACTTGACCTGCCGTGTCACGCTCGCAACGGCGTCCTGACAGTCGCGTGAACGGCCGCCGCGGCCGACCCCATACCCTCGTGACCATGTCCGATCTTGTTTCGCTGCCGGAGATCGAGCGCGCCGCCGAACGGCTCGTCGGCGTCACCCTGCGCACGCCGCTCGTCCCGTTCCCCGCGGACCGGTCCGCCGCCGGCGGGCCGTCCCTGCTCGTGAAGGCCGAGTCCCTGCAGCCGGTCGGCGCGTTCAAGCTGCGCGGCGCGTACGCGACCATCTCCTCGCTGCCCGAGGAGCAGCGCGAGCGCGGCGTCGTCACGCACTCCAGCGGCAACCACGCCCAGGCCGTCGCCTACACGGCCCGCGCGCTGGGCATCCCGGCCGTCCTGGTCATGCCGCACACCACCCCCGGCGTGAAGGTGGACGCCTGCATGGCGCTCGGCGCCGAGATCGTCTACGTCGAGCCGACCTCGCAGGCGCGCGAGGAGACCGCCGAGAAGCTCGCCGCCGCGCACGGCTTCACCCTCGTCCCGCCCTACGACGACGCCCGGATCATCGCCGGCCAGGGCACCGCCGGGCTGGAGATCGTCCAGGACCGCCCGGACGTGGACGTCGTGCTCGTCCCGGTCAGCGGCGGCGGCCTGCTCTCCGGCGTCGCCGCCGCCGTGAAGGCGCTCCGCCCCGAGGCCAAGGTGATCGGCGTCGAACCGGAGCTCGCCGCGGACGCCCGCGACTCGATGCGCGAGGGGCGCCCCGTCACCTGGGACGCCGAGAAGACCGGCCGCACCATCGCCGACGCCCTGCGCGTCCAGCGGGTCGGCGACCTGCCGTTCGCGCACATGCAGGCGCACGTCGACGGGATCGTCACCGTCACCGAGGACGAGATCCGCGGCACCATGCGCCGCCTCGCCCGCGAGGCCCGCCTCATCGCCGAACCCGCCGGCGCCGTCGCCACCGCCGCCTACCTCTACCACCGCGCCGAATTGCCGGCCGCCGGTACCTACGTCTCCATACTGTCCGGCGGCAACGTGGACCCGGCCCTCTTCCTCGACGTCCTCAAGTAGCCCCCCGGAAAGATCGCCCAGGGGCGGGGGTACAGTCGAAGGGTCATGCGTTCCGTACTGTTCTATACCTCCGGCCGGCTGGCGATCTTCGCGGCCACGGCCGGTGTGCTCGCGCTGTTCGGGGCCCGCGGGTTCCTCCTGCTGCTGCTGTCGCTGCTGATCAGCGGCATCGTCAGCTTCGTGCTGCTGTCGGGCCAGCGCGACCGGATGTCGGCCGCGGTGATGTCCGGCCTGAGCTCCCAGCGGGCCAAGTTCCAGCGCGCCCAGACGAAGGAAGACGCCTAGCCCGGACCGCGCGGGCGCCTCGCCGGCGCGGACGGGGCGACCAATAGGCTGGCCCCATGACCCGCGCCTCCTTGGATAAGAAGCCCGCCGACGTGGCGGCGATGTTCGACGGCACCGCCGAGCGGTACGACCTGCTGAACACGCTGATGACGGGCGGGCAGGACCGGCGCTGGCGGCGGGCGGCCGTCCGGGCGCTGGACGCGCGGCCGGGCGAGCGGATCCTCGACCTCGCCGCCGGGACCGGGACGTCCTCGGTGCCGTTCGCGGAGGCGGGCGCGCAGACCGTGGCGTGCGACTTCTCCCTCGGCATGCTCCGGGTGGGGGTGCGCCGGCAGGCGGGCGTGCCGCGGCTGAGCTTCGCGGCGGGCGACGCGCTGCGGCTGCCGTTCGCCGATGGCTCCTTCGACGCCGTGACGATCTCCTTCGGGCTGCGCAACGTCGCCGACACCGGGCGGGCGCTGCGCGAACTGCGGCGCGTCGCCAAGCCGGGCGGGCGGCTGCTGATCTGCGAGGTCAGCCACCCGCCGAACGCGCTGCTGGCGCTCGGTCACAAGACGCACCTCAGGTACGGGCTGCCGCTGCTGGCGCGGGTCAGCTCCAATCCCGACTCCTACCGCTACCTCGCCGAGTCGACGCTCGCCTGGCCCGACCAGGCGGGGCTGGCGCGGCTCGTCCAGGACGCGGGCTGGACGCGGGTGCGCTGGCGCGACCTCACCTTCGGGGTGGCGGCGATGCACCATGCGATCAACCCCGGCTGATCGTCCGCCCGGCGGGTTTGGGACCGGTCCAAAACAGAACCGGCCCAGAAGTACCCACCGGTCGTGATAAAGGAATAGACTCCCCACCGGATCCTTGTGAAGTACTTCACAAGCGAACGAGCTAAAGAGGAACGCTGTGACCGACTCCACCCGACACGCGGACGTCATCGTCGTCGGGGCAGGCCCCGCCGGATCGTCGACCGCCTACTGGCTCGCGCAGGCCGGGCTGGACGTGCTGCTGCTGGAGAAGGCCACCTTCCCGCGCGACAAGATCTGCGGCGACGGACTCACCCCGCGCGCGGTCCGCGCGCTCATCGGGATGGGCGTCGACATCAACGACCCCGGCTGGGGGCGCAACAAGGGGCTGCGCATCTACGGCGGCGGCGTCAAGGTCGAGCTGCCCTGGCCGGAGCTGGCGAGCTTCCCCGACTTCGGCCTCGTCCGCAAGCGCACCGACCTCGACCAGCTGCTCGCCGAGCACGCCGCCAAGGCCGGCGCCGAGCTGCTGCAGGGCTGCAACGTGACCGGCCCGATCGTCGACGACCGCACCGACCGCATCAAGGGCGTGACCGCGACCTACGAGGGCCAGGAGGTCGAGTTCCACGCGCCGCTGGTCGTCGCGGCCGACGGCAACTCGACCCGGCTGTCGCTGGCGATGGGGCTGCGCCGCCGCGAGGACCGCCCGATGGGCGTCGCCGTCCGGCGCTACTTCCAGACGCCGCGCCACGACGACGAGTACATGGAGGCGTGGCTCGAACTGTGGGACGGCGAGCGCCTGCTCCCCGGCTACGGCTGGGTGTTCGGCGTCGGCGACGGCACGTCCAACGTCGGGCTCGGCCTGCTCAACACCAGCAAGGCGTTCCAGAACGTCGACTACCGCGGCATGATGAAGCGCTGGTGCGCGCAGATGCCGGAGGACTGGCAGTTCGACGAGGAGCACGCGACCTCGAAGATCCGCGGCGCGGCGCTGCCGATGGGCTTCAACCGGCAGCCGCACTACACCCGCGGGATGCTGCTGGTCGGCGACGCCGGCGGCATGATCAACCCGTTCAACGGCGAGGGCATCGACTACGCGCTGGAGTCCGGCCGGCTGGCCGCCGACATCATGGTGCAGGCGCTCGCCCGCCGCACCCCGGCGCAGCGCGAGCGGACCCTGTACGAGTACCCGCGCATCCTGAAGGACGAGCACGGCGGCTACTTCACGCTGGCCCGGGTGTTCGTGCAGGCCATCGGCGACCCGCGGATCATGAAGTTCCTGACCGCGCACGGCCTGCCGCACCCGACCCTGATGCGGTTCACCCTCAAGCTGCTCGCCAACCTCACCGACCCGAAGGGCGGCGACGCGATGGACCGGGTCATCAACGCGATGCAGAAGGCGGCGCCGGCGGCATGAGCGGTCCCCGAGAGCTCCCGAAGATATCGCTGTTGCCCGCGAAGCCGCAGGTGAGCGGACTAAAGTGCATTACCCGACCCCCTGAGGGGAGTGCTATTGATCACCTTGGCTAGGGTGGCGACCCGTGCTCGTGAGAATTTTCACGAGCGTGTGGAGGGTCACGCCGCCGAGGCGCGCCGGTCCGGCCCCGGACCCCGCGCCCCGTACAGCGTCGTACGTACCGAGGAGGGGCGGTAGAGACGCATGGATCTCTATGTTCCGATCATCGTGCTGGGAGTGCTCGCCGCGCTGTTCGCCGTCGGCTCGGTGGCGATGGCCTCGCTCACCGGCCCCAAGCGCTGGAACCGCGCGCGGCTGGACGCCTACGAGTGCGGCATCGAGCCGACCCCGCAGCCGGTCGGCGGCGGGCGGTTCCCCGTCAAGTACTACCTGACGGCGATGCTGTTCATCGTCTTCGACATCGAGATCATCTTCCTGTACCCGTGGGCCGTCGCCTTCGACCACATGGGCATGTTCGGGCTCGTGGAGATGGTCCTTTTCATCGTCACCGTTCTCGTCGCCTACGCCTACATCTGGCGCCGCGGCGGTCTGGAGTGGGACTGAGATGGGTCTAGAGGAGAAACTCCCGAGCGGGTTCCTGCTGACGACGGTCGAGCAGGTCGCCGGGTGGGCGCGCAAGAGCTCGGTGTGGCCGGCGACGTTCGGCCTGGCGTGCTGCGCGATCGAGATGATGGCCACCGGCGACCCGCGGCACGACTTCTCCCGCTGGGGGATGGAGCGCGCCTCCGCGACGCCGCGGCAGGCCGACCTGATGATCGTCGCGGGCCGGGTGAGCCAGAAGATGGCCCCGGTGCTGCGGCAGATCTACGACCAGATGACCGAGCCCAAGTGGGTCATCGCGATGGGCGTGTGCGCCTCGTCCGGCGGCATGTTCAACAACTACGCGATCGTGCAGGGCGTCGACCACATCGTCCCGGTGGACATCTACCTGCCCGGCTGCCCGCCGCGGCCGGAGATGCTGCTGGACGCGATCCTCAAGCTGCACGACAAGATCCAGAACACCAAGCTCGGCCCGCAGCGCCAGAAGCAGATCGTCGAGCTGGAAGAGGCCAAGCGCCGCCAGCTGCCGCTGCTGGGACAAGGAACGGTTTAGATGTCTTCGGAGAACCCTGAGCAGAGGGCCGAGCAGGGCGCCGACCAGCTCCCCGCGCAGGCCGAGGAGGAGCGCCGCGAGCAGCCGATCGCCCGCCAGGGCATGTTCGGCGCCAAGACGACCGGCGACACCTCCGGATACGGGGGGCTGGTCATCCGGCAGAGCCCCAAGGTCACCGCGCCGCGCCCCTACGGCGGGCCCGGCGGCGCCGCCGAGGCCGGCGAGTTCGACGAGGTCGCCGACGAGCTGGAGCGGGCGCTCCCCGACTTCGGCGACGCGATCGAGCGCGTCGTCGTGCACCGCGGCGAGCTGACGTTCTTCGTCAAGCGCGAGCGGCTCCTCGACGTTGCGCGCACCATGCGGGACGAGCCGTCGCTGCGCTTCGAGCTGTGCTCCGGCGTGTCCGGCGTGCACTACCCGAAGGACGCGGGCGCCGAGCTGCACTCGGTCGTGCACCTGCTGTCGATCACCCACAACCGGCGCGTCCGGCTCGAGGTGACCTGCCCGGACGCCGACCCGCACGTCCCGTCGCTGGTGCCGGTGTACCCCACCTGCGACTGGCACGAGCGCGAGACCTACGACTTCTTCGGGATCGTCTACGACGGCCACCCCGCGCTCACCCGCATCGAGATGCCCGACGACTGGGTCGGCCATCCGCAGCGCAAGGACTACCCGCTCGGCGGCATCCCCGTCGAGTACCGAGGCGCGGAGATCCCCCCGCCGGACGAGAGGCGGTCGTACGTATGAGCTCAACGAAGTACACCGAGTACGACGCCTACGCCGCCGAGGAGGCGGCCGAGGGCCGCGTGTTCGACGTCAACGGCCAGGACTGGGACCAGGTCGTCGCCGGCGCGGAGGACCTCGGGGACGAGCGGCTCGTGGTCAACATGGGCCCGCAGCACCCGTCCACGCACGGCGTCCTGCGGCTGATCCTCACGCTCGACGGCGAGACCGTCGACGACTGCCGGGTGGGCATCGGCTACCTGCACACCGGCATCGAGAAGAACATGGAGTTCCGCACCTGGACGCAGGGCACCACGTTCTGCACGCGGATGGACTACCTCGCGCCGATCTTCAACGAGACGGCGTACTGCCTGGGCGTGGAGAAGCTGCTGGGCGTCACCGACCAGGTGCCGGAACGGGCCCAGATCATCCGCGTGATGATGATGGAGCTGAACCGGATCTCCTCCCATCTGGTCGCCATCGCCACGTTCGGCCTCGAGCTGGGCGCGACGACCGTCATGCTGAACGGCTTCGTCGAGCGCGAGTACACCCTTGACCTCTTCGAGGAGATCACGGGTCTGCGGATGAACATGGCGTATGTCCGTCCGGGCGGCGTTGCCCAGGACCTGCCGAGCGGTGCGCTCAGCAAGATCCGCGACTATCTCGACCGGATGCCCAAGCGGATCCAGGCGCTGCGGAAGCTGATGGACGCCAACCCCGTCTATCTGGCCCGGACCAGGGACATCGCGTATCTCGACCTTACCGGGTGCATGTCGCTGGGCATCACCGGCCCCATGCTCCGCGCGACCGGCCTGCCGTGGGATCTGCGCAAGTCACAGCCCTACTGCGGCTACGAGACCTACGACTTCGAGGTCGCGACGCAGGACACCTGCGACGTGTACGGGCGCTATCTCGTCCGGATGCAGGAGATGGAGGAGTCGCTGAAGATCGTCGAGCAGTGCGTGGAGCGGCTGCAGTCGGTCAAGGGCCCGGTCATGATCGAGGACAAGAAGATCGGCTGGCCGGCGCAGCTGGCGATCGGCGCGGACGGGATGGGCAACTCGCCCCGGCACATCGCGCACATCATGGGCACCTCGATGGAGGCCCTGATCCACCACTTCAAGCTGGTGACGGAGGGCTTCCGGGTGCCGGCGGGGCAGGCGTACTCGCACATCGAGTCGCCGCGCGGCGAGCTCGGCGCGCACGTGGTCAGCGACGGCGGCACCCGCCCGTACCGCGTGCACTTCCGCGAGCCGTCCTTCGTCAACCTGCAGGCCACGCCGGCCATGGCGGAGGGCGGCATGATCGCCGACGTCATCGCCGCCGTCGCCAGCATCGACCCGGTCATGGGGGGAGTGGACCGATGACGTTCGAACCGGAGGTGCGCGAGCGCCTCGAACGCGACGCCAAGCAGATCATCGGCCGGTATCCGAAGCCGCGGTCGGCGCTGCTCCCGCTGCTGCACCTGGTGCAGTCGGAGGAGGGGCACGTCTCGCAGGACGGCATCGAGTTCTGCGCCGAGCAGCTCGGCATCACGCCGGCGCAGGTGACGGGCGTGTCGACGTTCTACACGCAGTACAAGCACGAGCCGGTCGGCGAGTTCCACGTGGGCGTGTGCATCAACACGCTGTGCGCGGTGATGGGCGGCGACCAGATCTGGAACGAGCTGACCGAGCACACCGGGGTCGGGCACGACGAGGCCACCCCGGACGGCAAGGTCAGCCTGGAGCGGATCGAGTGCAACGCGGCCTGCGACTTCGCGCCGGTGATGATGGTCAACTGGGAGTTCTTCGACAACATGACTCCCGAGAAGGCCAAGCGGCTGGTCGACGACCTGCGCTCAGGTAAGGAAGTGCTTCCTTCGCGCGGGCCGGACAGGCTGTGCAGCTGGAAGGACGCGTCCCGGGTGCTCGCCGGGTTCCCCGACGGCCGCGCCCACGAGGGCGTGCAGGCCGGGCCCGAGTCGCTGCGCGGGCTGGAGCTCGCGAAGCAGCGCGGCTGGGAGGCCCCGCCGGCGGACGCCGACCGTGAGCAGCCCGCGGAGCCGGTCAAGCCGCAGGAGGTCACCGATCCGCCGCCCAACGAGCCGGGCAAGCCGATCGGCGGCGATGTGAAGCCGGGCAGCCAGGAGGGTCGCAACCAGTGACAACGCTCACCCCGATCCTCACGAAGAACTGGGACCAGGCCGACTCGTTCACCCTCGCGGGCTACGAGCGCGAGGGCGGCTACCGCTCCCTGCGCAAGGCGCTCGGGATGGCGCCGGACGACATCGTCCAGCTGGTCAAGGACTCCGGCCTGCGCGGCCGCGGCGGCGCCGGGTTCCCCACCGGCATGAAGTGGGGGTTCCTGCCCGCCGAGAGCCCGAACCCGCGCTACCTCGTCGTCAACGCCGACGAGTCGGAGCCGGGGACCTGCAAGGACATCCCGCTGATGATGGCGAACCCGCACGTCCTCGTGGAGGGCGTCATCATCAGCTCCTACGCCATCAAGTCGAACCAGGCGTTCATCTACGTGCGCGGCGAGGTACTGCACGTGATCCGCCGGTTGCAGCAGGCGGTCGCCGAGGCGCGCGAGGCCGGGTACATCGGCACGGACATCCTCGGCTCCGGCTACGACCTGGACGTGGTCGTGCACACCGGCGCCGGCGCCTACATCTGCGGCGAGGAGACGGCGCTGCTGGACTCCCTCGAAGGGTTCCGCGGTCAGCCCAGGCTCAAGCCCCCCTTCCCGGCGGTGTCGGGCCTTTATGGCGGCCCCACCGTCATCAACAACGTCGAGTCGATCTCGTCCGTTCCCTCGATCGTGGAGAACGGCGCCGACTGGTTCACCTCGATGGGGACCGAGAAGTCGGCGGGCTACGGGATCTTCTCGCTGTCCGGGCACGTCACCCGGCCCGGCCAGTACGAGGCGCCGCTCGGCATCACGCTGCGGGAGCTGCTCGACATGGCGGGCGGGATCCGCGAGGGGCACCGGCTGAAGTTCTGGACGCCCGGCGGGTCGTCCACGCCGATCTTCACCGACGAGCACCTGGACGTCCCGCTGGACTTCGAGTCCGTCGGCGCCGCCGGGTCGATGCTCGGCACCCGCGCCCTGCAGATCTTCGACGAGACGACCTGCGTCGTCCGCGCGGTGCTGCGCTGGTCGGAGTTCTACGCGCACGAGTCGTGCGGCAAGTGCACGCCGTGCCGCGAGGGCACCTACTGGTACAAGCAGATGCTCAAGCGGCTGGAGGCCGGCCAGGGCAAGGAAGAGGACCTGGAGACGCTCCTCGACCTGTCCGACAACATCCTCGGCCGCTCCTTCTGCGCCCTCGGCGACGGCGCGACGAGCCCGGTGGTCTCGTCGATCAAGCTGTTCCGGGACGAGTACCTCCAGCACTTCGAGCAGGGCGGCTGCCCGTTCGACCCGGCCAAGTCCACCCTCTGGGGAGGTGCCAAGTGACCGTCACCGACGACAAGTCGGCGGTCGAGAAGTCCGTCGAGATGGTCTCGTGCACCATCGACGGGTTCGAGATCGAGGTGCCGAAGGGCACGCTGATCATCCGGGCCGCCGAGTTGCTCGGCATCCAGATCCCGCGGTTCTGCGACCACCCGCTGCTGGACCCGGTCGGGGCCTGCCGGCAGTGCCTGGTGGAGATCCCCGACGCGGGCAACGGGCGCGGGATGCCGAAGCCGCAGGCGTCGTGCACCACCACGGTGATGCCCGGGATGGTCGTCAAGACCCAGCTGACCTCGCCGGTCGCCGACAAGGCGCAGCACGGCGTGATGGAGCTGCTGCTGATCAACCACCCGCTGGACTGCCCGATCTGCGACAAGGGCGGCGAGTGCCCGCTGCAGAACCAGGCGATGTCCAACGGGCGCGGCGAGACCCGGTTCACCGAGACCAAGCGGACGTTCCCCAAGCCGATCCCGCTGTCCAGCCAGGTGCTGCTGGACCGGGAGCGCTGCATCCAGTGCGCCCGCTGCACCCGGTTCTCCGACCAGATCGCCGGCGACGCGTTCATCGACCTGTTCGAGCGCGGCGCGAAGGAGCAGGTCGGCGCGGCCGACGGCAAGCCGTTCCAGTCCTACTTCTCCGGCAACACGGTGCAGATCTGCCCGGTCGGGGCGCTGACCGGCGCCGCGTACCGGTTCCGGTCCCGGCCGTTCGACCTGGTGTCGCAGCCGAGCGTCTGCGAGCACTGCGCGTCCGGCTGCGCGCTGCGCACCGACCACCGGCGCGGGAAGATCACCCGCCGGCTGGCCGGGGACGACCCGCAGGTCAACGAGGAGTGGAACTGCGACAAGGGCCGCTGGGCGTTCACCTACGGGACGCGCCCCGAGCGGCTCACGCACCCGCTGATCCGCAACGAGAACGGCGAGCTGGAGACGGCGTCGTGGCCGGAGGCGCTGACCGTCGCGGCCCGCGGCCTCGCGGCGGCGCGCGGCTCGGCGGGCGTGCTGACCGGCGGCCGGGTCACCCTCGAGGACGCCTACGCCTACGCCAAGTTCGCGCGGATCGCGCTCGGCACCAACGACGTCGACTTCCGCGCCCGGGCGCTGTCGGACGAGGAGTCGCGGTTCCTGGCCTCCTCGGTCGCGGGCCGCCCGATCGAGGTGTCCTACGCCGACCTGGAGAAGGCGCCCGTGGTCGTCCTCGCCGGCTTCGAGCCGGAGGAGGAGTCCCCGATCGTGTTCCTGCGGCTCCGCAAGGCGCACCGCAAGAACAGGCTGAAGGTGTACGGGATCGCGCCGTTCGCGACGCGCGGCCTGCAGAAGGTCGGCGGGACGCTGCTGCCGACGGCGCCCGGCTCGGAGTCGGAGACGCTCGGCTCGCTGATCGGCGACCCGTCGCTCGCCGGCGTCCGCACGCTGCTGGAGGCGCCCGGCGCCGTCATCATGCTGGGCGAGCGGCTCGCCGCCAGTCCCGGCGCGCTGACCTCCGCGGTCCGGCTGGCGCAGGTCACCGGCGCCCGGCTCGCGTGGGTGCCGCGCCGGGCCGGGGAGCGCGGCGCGATCGAGGCCGGGGCGCTGCCCGGGCTGCTGCCGATCGGCCGCCCCGTCACCGACCCGGAGGCGCGCGCCGAGGTCGCCCGCGCCTGGGGCGTCGCGGAGCTGCCCGCCGGCCCCGGCGAGGACACCGCCGGCATCATCGCGGCCGCGGCGGAGGGCCGGCGCGGCGCGCTGCTCGTCGGCGGCGTCGACCCCTACGACCTGCCCGACCCGGACGCGGCGCTGCGGGCGCTGGAGGCCACCCCGTTCGTGGTGAGCCTGGAGCAGCGGCCGAGCGCGGTCACCGACCGCGCCGACGTGGTGCTGCCGGTCGCGGCCGTCGCGGAGAAGTCCGGCACGTTCGTCGACTGGGAGGGCCGCGGCCGCCAGTTCGACGTCGTGCTGAAGTCCGCCGGGCGGATGTCGGACCTGCGGGTCCTGCAGGCGCTCGCCGACGAGATGGACGTCCACCTCGGGCTCCCCGGGCCGGAGGCGGCGCGGCGCGAGCTGGCGCAGCTCGGCGCCCACCGCGGCGAGCGGCCGGACGCGCCCGACGTGGCGCACGCGCTGCCCCCGCACCCCGAGCAGGGCGAGGCGCTGGTGGCGACCTGGCGGCTGCTGCTGGACCGGGGCCGGCTGCAGGACGGCGAGCCGTTCCTGGCCGGCACCGCCAAGGCCGCGGTGGCCCGGCTGTCGCCCGCGACCGCGGCGGAGATCGGCGCGACCGGCGCCGTCACGGTGTCGGGGCCGCGCGGCGAGGCGACGCTCCCGCTGGAGGTCACCGCCGACCTGCCCGACCGGGTGGTGTGGCTGCCGACGAACTCGGCCGGCTGCGCCCTGTACCGGGACCTGGGCGCGGCGGCGGGCGGCGTCGTCAAGATCTCGAGCGGCGTGCCCGCCCGCCCGACCGAGAACGCGGGAGGTACCCGATGAGTCCGCTTGCGGCGCCCGCCGCCGATCCCACGCTCGCCACGTTCGGCAAGGACCCGTGGTGGCTGATCGGCGGCAAGGTGCTGGTCATCTTCGTCTTCCTGGTGCTGACCGTGCTGCTGTCGATGTGGGTCGAGCGGCGGGTCATCGGGCGGATGCAGCTGCGCGTCGGCCCGAACCGCGCCGGCCCGCAGGGCCTGCTGCAGGGCCTCGCCGACGGCGTGAAGCTCGCGCTGAAGGAGGACATCGTCCCCCGCCAGGTGGACAAGGTCGTGTTCGTCCTCGCGCCGGTGATGTCGGCGGTGCCGGCGTTCATCTCGTTCATCATCATCCCGTTCGGCCCGACGGTGTCGATCTTCGGGCACCACACCGCGCTGCAGGGCACCGACCTGCCGGTCGCGGTGCTGCTGGTGCTGGCGATGTCGTCGATGGGCATCTACGGGATCGTGCTGGCGGGCTGGTCGTCGATGTCGCCGTACTCGCTGCTCGGCGGGCTCCGCTCGTCCGCGCAGATGATCTCCTACGAGATCGCGATGGGGCTGTCGTTCGTCGCGGTGTTCATGTTCGCCGGGTCGATGTCCACCTCGGAGATCGTCGCCAAGCAGGACCACATCTGGTTCGCGGTGCTGCTCGCGCCGTCCTTCGTGGTGTACGTGATCACGATGATGGGCGAGTCGAACCGCATCCCGTTCGACCTGCCCGAGGGCGAGGGCGAGCTGGTCGGCGGCTTCCACACCGAGTACTCGTCGCTGAAGTTCGCGATGTTCTTCCTCGCCGAGTACATCAACCTCGCGACGCTGTCGGCCCTCGCCACCACGCTGTTCCTCGGCGGCTGGCGGGCGCCCGCGCCGATCTCCACCGTGTGGTCGGGCGCCAACTCCGGCTGGTGGCCGGTGCTGTGGTTCCTGGTCAAGCTCTGGCTGTTCATCTTCTTCTTCGTCTGGCTGCGCGGCTCGCTGCCGCGGGTGCGCTACGACCAGCTGATGAAGCTCGGCTGGAAGGTCCTGATGCCGGTCTCGCTGGCCTGGATCCTGCTGGTGTCCACCATCAAGGCGTTCAAGAACGACGGCTACGACATCCAGCAGATCCTGTGGATCACCGCCGGGGCCATCGCCGTGGTGCTGGTGGTCACGGTGGTGTGGGAGATGGTCCGCGGCGGCGACGGCGGCGAGATCGTCCCGGGCGCCGACGCGCCCGCCCCCCGGGACCCGTCGGCGGGCGGGTTCCCGGTGCCGCCGATGGACGCCCCCCACTACCACGGCCGGGCCCGCGAGCAGCCGGCCCGCCCGGCCACGATCGAATCCGCCTCTGAGGAGGTCACCAGTGGGACTCACTGATTTCCTGAATCCGGTCAAGGGGTTCGGGGTCTCGTTCCACCAGATGTTCATGAAGAGCGAGACCGTTCAGTACCCCGAGGTGAAGAAGCCGACCGCCCCGCGCTTCCACGGGCGGCACCAGCTCAACCGGTGGCCGGACGGCCTGGAGAAGTGCATCGGCTGCGAGCTGTGCGCCTGGGCCTGTCCCGCCGACGCCATCTTCGTCGAGGGCGCCGACAACACCGAGGACGAGCGGTACTCGCCCGGCGAGCGGTACGGCCGCACCTACCAGATCAACTATCTGCGGTGCATCCTCTGCGGCCTGTGCATCGAGGCGTGCCCGACGCGGGCGCTGACGATGACCAACGAGTACGAGCTCGCCGACGACAGCCGCGAGAGCCTGATCTACACCAAGGACATGCTGCTCGCCCCGCTGCGCGAGGGCATGGAGCCGCCGCCGCACGAGATGCGGCTCGGCGACACCGAGGAGGACTACTACCGCCTCGGCCTCCAGCCGGAGGACGCCGCGCCGACCGTCCCCGCGCAGGGCGGCGGACGGGCGAGCGTCGACAACGCGGTGAAGCGGGAGAAGCCGGCCAAGGGCGGTGAGGGCAAGTGACCGCCCATCTCCAGGCCGCCCACCTCGAGGCCGCCGGCGTCCTGGCGGGGCACGTCGCCGACAAGCAGTCGGGGGAGCCGTTCTTCTTCTGGCTGCTCGCGGTCGTGTCGGTCTGCGCCGCGCTCGGCATGATCCTGGTCCGCAAGGCGGTGCACTCGGCGCTGCTGCTGGCGACCGTGATGCTCTGCCTCGCCGCGATGTACGCGATCCAGAACGCGCCGTTCCTGGCGTTCGTCCAGGTGATCGTCTACACCGGCGCCGTGCTGATGCTGTTCCTGTTCGTGCTGATGCTCGTCGGCGTCACCTCCACCGACTCGCTGGTGGAGACGATCAAGGGCCAGCGGTTCTGGGCGGTCATCGTCGCGATCGGGTTCGTCGTGCTGCTCGGCACCGGGCTCGGCAACGCCGCGCTCGGCGACTCCGCCGGGCTGAAGGCCGCCAACGCCGACGGCAACGTCCTCGGCCTGGCGCGGCTGCTGTTCACCAAGTACGTGTTCGCGTTCGAGGCGACCAGCGCGCTGCTGATCACCGCGGCGCTCGGCGCGATGGTGCTGGCGCACCGCGAGCGCACCGAGCCGAAGCCGACCCAGAAGGACCTGTCGAAGCGGCGCTTCGCGTCCGGCGAGCACCCCGGGCCGCTGCCCGGCCCCGGCACCTACGCCCGGCACAACGCCGTCGACATGCCGGCGCTGCTGCCGGACGGGACGCCGTCGGAGCTGTCGGTCAACCCCGTCGTCGCGGCCCGCACCGACACCGCCGAGCGGCACGCCGACCTGTACGGCGGCACCGAGCAGGCCGCGGTGGACGCGGACGTCGCCGCGGTCAGGGCGGCGACGGAAGAGGCGAAGGACGCCGACGCCGAGTCGCGCGTCGTCAGGGCCGGCACGCCGGCCGCCGGCGGTTCCGGCGGCGGCGCGGGCGGCAACGAGCGTGAAGGCGAGGCTGGTCAATGAGTCCGGGGCACTACCTGGCGCTCTCGGCGATCCTGTTCACCATCGGAGGTCTCGGCGTCCTCGTGCGCCGCAACGCGATCGTGGTGTTCATGTGCGTCGAGCTGATGCTGAACGCCACGAACCTGGCGTTCGTGACGTTCTCCCGCATGCACGGCACCCTCGACGGCCAGATCATCGCGTTCTTCGTGATGGTGGTGGCGGCGGCGGAGGTCGTGGTCGGCCTGGCGATCATCATGACCATCTTCCGGACCCGCAGGTCCTCGTCGGTCGACGACGTGAACCTGCTGAAGTACTGAGAGGTCGGGGATGAAAGCGGAAGGCATCCAGGCCGCGTCCTGGCTTCTCGTCGCGCTGCCCCTGCTGGGCGCCGCGGTCCTCCTGCTCGGAGGCCGGCGCACCGACAAGTGGGGGCACCTGCTCGGCGTGCTGACGCCGGTGGCGTCGTTCGCCATCGGCGTCGCGATGCTCGTCCAGATGCTCGGCTACGACGACGCCTCGCGGCGCCGCACCGTGCACCTGTGGGACTTCATCGGCGTCGGCCAGTTCAAGATCGGCATGGACCTGCTGGTGGACCCGCTGTCCATCAGCTTCGTGCTGCTGATCACCGGGGTGGGCTCGCTCATCCACATCTACTCCGTCGGCTACATGGCCGAGGACCCCGACCGGCGCCGGTTCTTCGGCTACCTGAACCTGTTCGTCGCGGCGATGCTGCTGCTCGTCCTCGGCGGCAACTTCCTCGTGCTGTTCCTCGGCTGGGAGGGCGTGGGCCTCGCCTCGTACCTGCTGATCGGGTTCTGGCAGCACAAGCCGACCGCGGCGACCGCGGCGAAGAAGGCGTTCGTCGTCAACCGCGTCGGCGACATGGGGCTGATCATCGCGATCGCGCTGATGTTCGCCACGTTCGGCACCGTCGACTTCGGGCCGATCCTCGGCACGGGCGCCGAGCACGCCGGGCTCGCCACCAGGCTGAGCACCGGCACCGCGACCGCGATCGGGCTGCTGCTCCTGCTCGGCGCGTGCGGCAAGTCGGCGCAGCTGCCGCTGCAGTCCTGGCTGCTGGACGCGATGGAGGGCCCGACCCCGGTGTCGGCGCTCATCCACGCGGCGACGATGGTGACCGCGGGCGTCTACCTGATCGTCCGGTCCGGGCCGATCTTCGAGATGTCCGACACCGCGCAGCTGGTGGTGACGATCGTCGGCGCGGCCACGCTGCTCGCCGGTGCGATCATCGGTTGCGGCAAGGACGACATCAAGAAGGCCCTCGCCGGGTCGACGATGTCGCAGATCGGCTACATGACGCTCGCCGCCGGCCTCGGCCGGCCCGGGTACGTGTTCGCCATCGCGCACCTCATCGCGCACGGCTTCTTCAAGGCGGGCCTGTTCCTCGGCGCCGGGTCGGTCATGCACGGCACCCACGACGACGTGAACATGCGCCACTACGGCGCGCTGCGCGGCGTCATGATGACGACCTACGTCACCTTCGGGCTCGGGTTCCTGGCCATCATCGGGTGCCCGCCATTCTCCGGCTTCTTCACCAAGGACGGCATCATCGAGGCGGCGTTCGACAAGGGCGGCGCGTCCGGGGCGATCCTCGGCGCCTGCGCGCTGGTCGGCGCGGCCATCACCGCCTACTACATGGCGCGCGTGATGATCATGACCTTCTTCGGCGCGAAGCGCTGGGAGGAGGGCGTGCACCCGCACGAGTCGCCCAAGGTGATGACCATCCCGCTGATGGTCCTCGCGATCGGCTCGGTCGCCGCGGGCGGGCTGCTGGTCCTCGGCGGGTTCGCCGACTTCCTGGAGCCCGTCACCGGCAAGCCGGAGCACGCCGAGGACTTCAAGTGGATCACCGCGCCGGGCGCGGCCACGTTCGTCCTGATGATCGTCGGCGTGGGGATCGCCTGGATGCAGTACGGCCGCCGAGCCGTGCCGCGCGAGGCCCCCAAGGGCTCGTTCGTCACCGTCGCGGCCCGCAAGGACCTGTACGGCGACGCCCTCAACGAGTCGCTGCTGATGCGGCCCGGCCAGTGGCTGACCCGGCTCGCGGTCTGGTTCGACGGGCGCGGCGTCGACGGCGCCGTCAACGGGCTCGCCGCCCTCATCGGCGGCACGTCCGGCCGGTTCCGCCGCATCCAGACCGGCTTCGCGCGCTCCTACGCACTGTCCATGTTCTTCGGCGCCGCGCTGGTCGTGGCCGCCCTCCTGGTGGTGAACGTGTCATGAGCGACTTTCCCTGGCTGAGCGTCCTCATCGCGCTGCCACTGCTGGGCGCCGTCGCGGTCAGCGTGCTGCCGCGCGACAACGAGCCGCTGGTCAAGTGGTTCTCGTTCGGCGTCTCCGCCCTCGTGGGCGTCCTCGCCCTGGTCATGGCGGCCGGCTTCGACGCCGGCGGCGACCGGTTCCAGTTCACCGAGAAGTACTGGTGGATCAAGGAGTTCGGGATCCACTGGGCGCTCGGCGTCGACGGCGTCGCGCTGGTGCTGATCCTGCTGTCGGTCATCCTCGTCCCGCTGGTCATGCTCGCGTCCTGGAACGAGGACGAGCGGTCCGGCGGCGTGGACGTCCCGGCGAAGCGGTCGGTGAAGGCCTACTTCGCGCTGCTGCTGACCCTCGAGGCGGCGATGATCGGCGTCTTCGCGGCGACCGACGTGTTCCTGTTCTACGTCTTCTTCGAGGCGATGCTCATCCCGGTGTACTTCATCATCGGGCACTACGGCGGCGGCGCCGCCCGCGAGCGCTCCTACGCCGCGGTGAAGTTCCTGCTGTACTCGCTGTTCGGCGGGCTGCTGATGCTCGTCTCGGTCATCTGGCTGTACCCGCTGTCGAACAAGCCGGTCGGCGAGGGCGGCCTCGGCCACGGCACCTTCATGTTCGAGGAGCTGCGCGGGCTGCACGTCGACCCGACCACCGCCAAGTGGCTGTTCCTCGGCTTCTTCGTCGCGTTCGCGATCAAGGCGCCGATGGTGCCGGTGCACACCTGGCTGCCGACCGCGGCGCAGCAGTCGCCGCCCGGCGCGCTCGTGCTGATCGTCGGCGTGCTCGACAAGGTCGGCACCTACGGGATGCTGCGGTTCTGCCTGGAGCTGTTCCCCGGCGCGTCCAAGTGGGCGACGCCCGCGGTGCTCGTCTTCGCGGTGATCAGCATCATCTACGGCGCGGTCCTCGCGATCGGGCAGGTCGACCTGAAGCGGCTCATCGCCTACACCTCGGTGTCGCACTTCGGGTTCATCGTGCTCGGCATCTTCGCGATGACCTCGCAGGGCCAGTCCGGCGCCGCGCTCTACATGGTGAACCACGGCTTCTCCACCGGCGCGCTGTTCCTGCTCGTCGGCTTCATGATCGTCCGGCGCCGGTCGGCGAAGATCACCGACTTCGGCGGGGTGCAGAAGGCCGCGCCGGTGCTCGCCGGGACGTTCCTCGTCGCCGGCCTGTCCGGGCTGTCGCTGCCCGGCCTGTCGACGTTCGTGTCGGAGTTCCTGGTGCTGGTCGGCACGTTCAGCCGCTACAAGGTGGCCGCGTGCTTCGCCGTCACCGGCGTCGTCCTCGCCGCCGTCTACGTCCTGTGGATGTACCAGCGGACGATGGGCGGCCCGAAGGTCCCGGCCGTCGAGGGCATGAAGGACCTCACGGCCCGCGAGAAGTGGGCCGTCGCCCCGATCATCGCGATCATCGTGGCGATGGGCTTCTTCCCGCAGCCGGTGCTGCATGTGATCAACCCGTCGGTGAAGGAGACGCTCGCCCGTGTCGACCGGCACGACCCGGCGCCGACGCTCACCGGTAACGTCGCCGAGAACGGAGCACGTCCATGAGCCCTGCCAGTCACGTGAGCCCGGTGGCTCATGGGGTGCTCGCCCAGGGGGGTGACATCCCGGCGCCGCACATCGAGTACGGCCAGATCGGCCCGCTGCTGCTCGTCCTCGGCATCGCCGTCGCGGGCGTCCTCGTGGAGGCGTTCGTCGGCCGCACCTGGCGGTACGCGGTGCAGGTGCCGGTCGCGTTCCTCGGCCTCGCGGGCGCGTTCGTGTGGACGATCCTGCTCGGCTGGCGCGACGACCCGCACCACGTCGCCGCGCAGGGCGCCCTCGGCGTGGACGGCCCGACCCTGTTCCTGCAGGGCACCATCCTCGTCCTCGCGCTGGTCAGCCTGCTGCTGATCGCCGAGCGCGGCAACGGGCGCAGCGGCGGCATCGTCGGCGGCCACTTCGCGCCGCAGGCGTCCGCGCTGCCCGGCAGCGAGGCCGAGCAGCGCAGCGCCGCCGCCGGGATCACCCAGACCGAGGTGTTCCCGCTGATGATGTTCGCGGTCGGCGGCATGCTGATGTTCCCCGCCGCCAACGACCTGCTCACCATGTTCGTGGCGCTGGAGGTCATGTCGCTGCCGCTGTACCTGCTGTGCGGCCTCGCCCGCCGGCGGCGGCTGCTCTCCCAGGAGGCGGCCGTCAAGTACTTCCTGCTCGGCGCGTTCTCCTCGGCGTTCTTCCTGTACGGGACGGCGCTGCTGTACGGCTACGCCGGCTCGGTCCGGCTGTCGGACATCTCCGCGCAGGTCAGCAAGGACGCCGGCAGCGAGACCCTGCTGCTGGCGGGCGTCGCGCTGCTGTCGGTCGGGCTGCTGTTCAAGCTCGGCGGCGTCCCCTTCCACATGTGGAAGCCGGACGTGTACCAGGGCGCCCCGACCCCGATCACCGCGCTGATGGCGTCGTGCACGGTCGTCGCCGCGTTCGGCGGGATCCTGCGGGTGTACTACGTCGGGTTCGAGACGCTGAAGTGGGACTGGCGGCCCTACATGTGGGGCGTGGCGATTCTCACGATGGTGGTCGGCGCGATCATCGCGATCACGCAGTCCGACATCAAGCGGATGCTGGCGTACTCGTCCATCGCGCACGCGGGCTTCCTGCTCATGGGCGTCGTCGCCACCTCCCAGGACGGCCTGTCCAGCACGATGTTCTACCTCGTCGCCTACGGCTTCACCTCCATCGGCGCCTTCGCGGTCGTCACGATGGTGCGCGACGCCGGCGGCGAGGCCGGGCACCTGTCGCGCTGGGCGGGGCTCGGCAAGCGCTCCCCGGTCGTCGCCGGAGTGTTCTCCTTCTTCCTGCTCGCCTTCGCCGGCATCCCGCTGACCAGCGGCTTCACCGGCAAGTTCGCGGTGTTCAAGGCCGCCGTCGAAAGCGGCGCGACCCCGCTGGTCGTGGTCGGCGTCGTCTCCTCCGCGGTGGCCGCCTTCTTCTACGTGAAGGTGATCGTCGTGATGTTCTTCAGCGAGCCGGAGGCGGACGGCCCCGTCGTCGTCGCGGGGCCGGCCACCGCGGCTGCGGTGGCGCTCGGAGCGACGGCTACTGTGGTACTCGGCGTGATCCCGCAGCCCATTCTGGACCTTGCGGGCCACGCCACGACCCACATGTTCGTCCGGTAGGGAGTCTTGGGTGAGCGACCCAATCGCTGAGAAGTCCGGCGGGCCGGCTCGGCAGGAGCCCGGCCCGTTCGGGCTTCCCGTCGACTCGGCCCTCGCGGCCGACGCCAGGGAGCGCCTGGCCGCAGTCGAGGAACTGCTGCTGGAATCCGTGCGGGGCGAGGACCCGCTGCTCACCCAGGCCTCCAAGCACCTCGTCGAGGCCGGCGGGAAGCGGTTCCGGCCGATGCTGGTGCTGCTCGCCTCCCACTTCGGCGACCCCGCCGCCCCCGGCGTCGTGCCCGCCGCCGTCGTCGTCGAGCTGACCCACCTCGGCACCCTCTACCACGACGACGTCATGGACGAGGCGACCGTCCGGCGCGGCCAGGCGTCCGCGAACTCCCGGTGGACGAACACCGTCGCGATCCTCACCGGCGACTACCTGTTCGCCCGCGCGTCCGACCTGCTCGCCGACCTCGGCCCCGAGGCCGTCCGGATCCAGGCCCGCGCGTTCGCCCGGCTGGTGCGCGGCCAGATCCAGGAGACCGTCGGCCCCGCCGAGGACGCCGACCCCCTCAAGCACTACCTGCAGGTCGTCGCGGACAAGACCGCCTCCCTCATCACGGTGTCCGGCCAGTTCGGCGCGCTGCTGTCGGGCGCCGACCCGCACGTCGTCGACACCATCACCTCCGCGTGCGAGAAGATCGGCGTCGCCTTCCAGCTGCAGGACGACATCCTCGACATCACCTCCGAGACCGACGAGTCGGGCAAGACCCCCGGCACGGACCTCCGCGAAGGCATCCGCACCCTCCCGATGCACCTCGTCCTCGGCGGCGTCGGCTCCGGCCCGGACGACGCGCGGCTGCGCGAGCTGCTCGTCCAGGACCTGTCCGACGACGCGCTGCACGCCGAGGCCCTCGCCCTGCTGCGCGCCCACCCCGCCATGGACCAGGCCCGCGCCGACCTCCGCCAGTGCGCGGCGGACGCCCGCGCCGAGCTCCTCACCCTCCCCGCCATCCCCGCCCGCGACGCCTTCACCGGCCTCTGCGACTACGTGGTCTCGCGTACCGGCTGACGACTAGGGCCGCCGGTCCGGCACGCCCGCGGGGCGGGCCGGGACCGGCGCCGCGTCCGGTCGGCCTTCCGTTTCCTTCGCACGGCCGAGTGTCGCGGCGGCGGCCAGGGCGAGGCAGCCCAGCGCGCCGCCCAGCCACAGGGCGCCCGCGGCCCCGGCGGTGTCGGCCACCCGTCCGCCCGCCAGCGCCCCGAGCGAGATGGCGAGGTTGAACGCGGCGACGAACAGCGCCGACGCCGGCTCGGCGGAGCACGGCGGCACGGCCCGCAGCAGCCACGTCTGCAAGGTGACCGAGACACCGCCGTATGCGGCGCCCCACAGCACCAGCAGCGCGACGGTCGGGAGCGGGGCCCGGCCCGCGACCGGGAACAGCAGCACGGCCGGCGCGAGCAGCGCGGCGAGCAGCAGGAGGGTGCGGCGCGGGCCGCGCGCGGCGGCCGTCCCCGCGGCGAAGTTCCCGGCGACGCCCGCGACGCCGTACAACAGCAGCAGGGTGCTGATCAGGTCCGGGTCCACGCCGGACACCCGCTCCAGCACGGGACGCACGTAGGTGTACGCCGCGAAGTGCCCGGTGACCAGCAGGAACGTCACCATGAGGCCGGCCCGGACGGCCGGTGCGCGCAGCACCCGAGGCACGCCCCGCAGACCCGCCGGGCTCGTGGCGGGCAGCGCCGGCAGCAGCGCGGCGAGGGCCACGCACGCGGCCAGGGACAGCGCCCCGGCCACGGCGAACGCGGCCCGCCAGCCCGCGAGGTCGCCGATCAGCGTCCCCGCCGGGACGCCCGCCACCGACGCCACCGAGATCCCGCCGAAGATCACCGAGGTGGCGGCGCCGGCGGAGCGCTCCGGTACCAGCCGCGCCGGGAGCCCGCCGGCGATCGCCCACACCCCGCCGATCGCCACGCCGACCAGGATCCGCGAGGCCAGCAACGCGGGCAGCCCGGGCGCGGCGGCCGAACCGAGGTCGGCCAGCGCCAGCAGGCCCGCCAGCGCGGCCAGCACCGCGCGGCGGTCCAGCCGGGCGGTGGCCGCGGGCAGCACGGGCGCGCAGAGCGCCGCGACCACGCCGGGCACGGTCATCGCCAGCCCGGCCGTGCCCGCCGACGCCCCGAGGTCCGGGCCGATCGACGTCAGCAGTCCCACCGGCAGCATCTCGCTGGTGACGACGAGGAACGTGGCCGCGGCGACCGCGAACACCGCGGGCCAACCGCGCCGCGGCGAGGAGTCGGAAGGAACCGTCATGCCTTCGACCCTGGTCCGGCGCCGCACCGGGAACAACGGCGAAGATTGCATCCTTCTATGAGCGAGGCTCATCGATCAGCGACCAGAGGAGCGGCGGCGTGCCGGAACTGGAGGCCCGGGAAATCGAATGCTTCCTCGTCCTCAGCGAGGAGCTGCACTTCGGCCGGACGGCGGAACGCCTCTACCTCTCGCAGAGCCGCGTCAGCCAGCTGCTGCGCTCCCTGGAAACGCGGATCGGCGCCCGGCTCGTGGAACGCACCAGCCGCCGCGTCCGGCTGACCCCGCTCGGCGCCAGTCTGCGCGACGAGCTGGCCCCCGCCTACACGGCCCTCGTCGACGCCGTCGAAGCCGCCAGGGCCAAGGCCCGCGGCGTCGGCGGCGTCCTGCGGATCGGCTTCCTCGGTTCGCTGGACGAGGACCTGACCGGCCTCGTCCGCGCGTTCCAGCGCGACCATCCCGGCTGCGAAATGCGGACCGTCGAGGTGCCGCTGGCCGACCCGTTCGGGCAGGTCCGGGACGGGGACGTCGACGCGGCGATCGTGCTGGCGCCGGTGCGGGAGCCCGGTCTCGCCTCCGGGCCCGTCTTCTCCGAGGCGCCGCTGAGCCTCGCCGTCCCGGCCCGCCACCCGCTCGCGGACCGCCCGTCGGTCCCCGCCGAGGACCTGGCCGGGCATCCGCTGATCCGGATCGCCGGGCCGGCCCCGCGGTACTGGCGCGAGGCGCAGTCGCCGGGCCTGACGCCCGGCGGCCGCGCCGTCCCGTCCGGGCCGGCCGTCGGCACGATCCAGGAGGCCCTGGCGATGGTCGCGGCGGGACGCGGCGCGATGCCGCTGTGCGTCCCGACCGCCCGCCGGCACGTGCGGGGCGACGTCGTCTTCGTCCCGCTCACCGGCCTGCCCGACTCGGCGCTCACGCTCGTCTGGCACCGCGACCGCGCCACCGCGGGCGTCCGCGCCTTCGCCGCCGCCGTTGCCGCCGCCGCCGAAGGCGCGGCACGGGGCCGCGCACCCGCCGCGCCCGCCCTGCCCGCCGCCGGACGGGAAGCCCCGGCTCTCACCGGACCCGGCGGCGGTTAGGCGGCCCGCGTATCAGGCGCCCTGGGTCTCCAGGGCGGGGAGGCCGCGGTACTTCATCGCGTGCAGGACGAGGTCGATGAGCACCTGCTTGCACGAGTCGAGGCGGCGGGCGTCGCAGAGCATGACCGGGACCTTCGGCCCCAGGTTCAGCGCCAGCTGGATCTCCGCGAGGTCGTACTGCTTGGCGCCCTCGAAGCAGTTGACGGCGACGACGAACGGGGTGCCGCGGCGCTCGAAGTAGTCGACGGACGGGAAGCAGTCCGACAGGCGGCGGGTGTCGGCGAGCACCACGGCGCCGAGCGCGCCGAGCGCCACCTCGTCCCACATGAACCAGAAGCGCTCCTGGCCGGGGGTGCCGAACAGGTAGAGGACGTACTCGTCGCGGAAGGTGAGGCGGCCGAAGTCCATCGCGACGGTGGTGGTCTTCTTGCGCTCCACCCCGGAGACGTCGTCGACGCCGACGCCCTCGTCGGTGAGGACCTCCTCGGTGCGCAGCGGCCGGGTCTCGGAGACCGTGCCGACCATCGTCGTCTTGCCGACCCCGAAACCGCCCGCGATCACGATCTTGACCGCGGTGGGCATCCGGCGGGCGCGCGCGTCGTGCCGCCCGCCGCCGGCGTCAGAGGGCCCGGAGACCATCGATCACCGCCTTGTAGAGCCTGATGTCGTGCATGTCCGCCTCCGGTTCGGGTTCCTGCATCGAGACGAACCCCTTGCCGACCAGGTCGCCGAGCAGCACCCGCACGGTCGCGACGGGGAGGTCGAGGTGGCCGGTGAGCTCGGCGACCGACATCACCTGCTGGCAGAGCCGGATGATCGCCAGGTGCTCGGGGCCGAGGCCGATCGCGCCCTCCGGCTCGGGGCCGGCCGCCACCACCAGCGTGATGAGGTCGAACCTGCCGTGCACGGGCTCGATCCGGCCGCTGGTCATCACGTAGGGCCGCACCATCGGGCCGGCGCTCTCGTCGTAGACCCGCTCGTGGCCGGGGGTGTGCAGCGCGGGATCCTCGGGCCAGGGCTCCTGGCCCGGCTCCTCCGGGGGCATCATGTCGGCCGTCCCTCCGCGGCGGACTCCGAGCGCGACGGCGAGGTGAGGTGGTGGCCCATGCTCGTGACGAGCATCGCCATCTCGTAGGCGATCAGGCCCACATCGGCCTCCGCGGCGGCCAGCACCGCCAGGCAGGCGCCCTTGCCGGCCACCGTCACCAGCAGGAACGCCGACTGCATCTCGACGATCGTCTGCCGGACGGGGCCGCCGCCGAACCGGGTGCCGGCGCCCTTGGCGAGGCTCTGGATGCCCGCGGCCACCGCGGACAGGTGCTCGCCGTCGTCCTGGCCCATGCCCGCCGAGGAGGCCATCAGCAGGCCGTCGGCCGACAGCACCACCGCGTTGCGCGCATGCGGCAACCGGTGGACCAGATCGTCGAGCAAAAAGCCCAGATCGGACGATGAACCGGTCTTCTGCGTCACTGACCTTCCTCGCCTTCCGCTGCTCGATTGCCGAGGGCCTCGGCCGCGTCCGAACGTCCCTGCCGGGTGCCGCGCTGGTACGAGCCCATGATCCGCTGGATCTCCTCGGGCGAGCGGCCCGGATCGTCGGGTTCGTCGGGCTCGGCGGCCGCGACGGGCTCGTCGGTGCGCAGCGGTTCGGCGAGGTTCGCCTGCGGCACCCGGACGGGCAGGCCGGAAGGCGTGGTGGACATGTCGGGCACGGGCGGCTGGTCCTCCGGCTGGGTGGGGTCGGGATGCCCCCCGCCCGCACCGGACGGAGTGGACGGGTCGCCGGCGTGGGAGCGCGGCTCGTCCGCGGGGGGCGCGTCCTGCCCGTCGGGCAGGCCGGGTTCTGGGGCGCCGCCGCCGCTCGCGGGCGGGCCCGACGAGCCCGCGACGGCACGCGGGGCCTGCGGCGCCGGGTCGGGCGCGGGCGGCGGCACCGCCACCAGCGCCGGCGCGGACGGCGCCTGCTGCGGCCCGGTGCCGCCGCCGGCGGTGAGCGTCGCGGTGCCGCCGGAGCGGGCGGCGCCGACGGCGGTCGGCTGCCGCACCTCCAGGCCGTTCCGCGTGGTCGTCGCCGCCGCCACCCGCACGCGGTCGCTCTCCTCGACGACGAGCTCCGTCGGGATGACGACGACCGCGGTGGTGCCGCCGTAGGCGGACCGCTTCAGCGAGACCCGCAGCCCGTACCGCTCGGCGAGCTTGCTGACCACGAACAGGCCGAGCTGCACCGAGCTCTGCAGGTTGAAGTCGGGCGGGTCCTCGATCCGCGCGTTGATCTCGGCGAGCTTCTCGTCGGTCATGCCGAGCCCGCGGTCCTCGATGTCGATCGCGAAGCCGTTGGCGACCAGGTGCCCGCCGACCTGCACGACGGTGTCGGGCGGGGAGAACGTCACGGCGTTCTCGATCAGCTCGGCGAGCAGGTGGGTGACGTCGCCGACGGCGCGTCCGGCCAGCTCGATCGGGCCGAACGGCAGCACGGTGACGCGGGTGTAGTCCTCGACCTCGCCGACCGCGGCGCGCACGACGTCGATCATCGGCACCGAGCTGCGCCAGCCGCGGGCGGGCAGCGCGCCCGACAGCACGATGAGGTTCTCGGCGTTGCGCCGCATCCGGGTCGCCAGGTGGTCGAGCCGGAACAGCTCCTCCAGCTCCTTGACCTCGATGTCGCGGCGGCGCTCCATGGTGTCCAGCATGGTCAGCTGCCGGTGCACGAGGGTCTGGGTGCGGCGGGCCAGGCTCAGCAGGACGTCCCGGATGCCGCGGCGCAGTTCGGCCTGCTCGACGGCGGTGCGGATCGCGGTCTCCTGGACGGCGTTGAACGCGCGTCCCACCTGCCCGATCTCGTCCGTGCCGAACTGCAGCGGGGGCGCCTCCACCGAGACGTCCACCTTCTCGCCGTGCCCGAGCCGTTCGACGACGCCGGGCAGCCGCTGCTCGGCCAGCTCCCAGGCGGCGGCGCGCAGCCGTTCCAGCTGGCGCACCAGCGCGCGGGCCGTGGTGATGGACACGACGATCGACGCGATGACCGCGAGCAGGCCCAGACCGCCGGCCAGCAGCAGCCGGACGATGATGCCGATCCCGACCGGCTTGGCGCGCGCCACCAGCTCGTCACCGCCGGTCAGGACGAGCTTCTCCAGGCCGTCCTGCGCGGGCTGGGCGGCGGCCTGCCAGTCGGCCGCCTGGATGGGCGGCCGGACGGTGTTCCGCTGGATCGTGTAGTCCTCGAGTGCGCGCAGGCGGGTGAAGGTGGGGCCCGACATGAGCTGCTCGTAGCGCGCGTGGTCCTTGGCCGGAAGCTCGGCGGCGGCCTCGTTGTCCAGGAAGCGGGAGGTGCCGACCAGGCCGACGAAGCGGGCGTGCTCGCCCGGTTCGAACCGCCGCGCGGCGATCGCGCCGGCGAGCAGCGCGTCCTCGCGGGCGAGGACCTCCTTCGCGCGGGTCATCGCGTTGAGCGTCCGGCTGTCCTTGGAGATGGACTCGTCGTTCAGCACGGCGCCGGTCGAGTTGAAGACCAGGAACGCGGTGTCGATGACGCCGTCGTAGCCGGTGGACGCCTGGCCGCGGGAGACGCGGCGGGCGTCCACCGCGGACCGGTCGCCGGAGAGGCCGTCCATCGCGCCGAGCATCTGCTTGAGGCGTGCCTTGAGAGAGTCGCCCGCCGCCCAGGAGACGTCATTCCCCGACGCGCTGGAGCGGATCTTGGTGATCGCGGCGTCGGTCCTCGTGCGCGCGGAGAGCAGCGCCTGGCGCTGCGGCGGCCGGGGAGAGGCCATGTAGATGAGGGAGGCCCGGCGCTCCTCCTGCAGGGCCGTCACCATCGACACGGTCGGGCGGCTGATCTTCTCGTCCAGGGTGTTGGCCCACAGGAGTCCGAGGCCGTCCCGCAGCGTCACCCATGCGGCGAATGCCCAGAGCGCGGCCAGTGACAACAGCAGGGCTGTGATTTTGGTCCGCAGACGTGAATTGCGGAGGCGCATTGACGACCTGTCCCAACGGCATATGAGCGTGACCCGCAATCCCGAGACGGTGGAAGGGCCGGCGAGTCGTGTCCGAGTGTGCGGCGCGCCGAGGGTTGGACGCCGTCGCACACCGCAGCACCTTAGCAACGTGGCATTGCGGCAAGGCGTCAATATCCACTATTCGACGAGGACATCTGCGCGGATCGCTGTGGTGAAATTCACCGGGTCCGTGCGCGTTCGGACTTGCGTTCTCGCCGGCGGCTCTATCGTGCCAGGTGAAGGGCGCTCAGGACGCTCGCTTCGACGATCGCGCCGGGCAGGTAGAGGTCCTTGTCATGCCACAGGGCCGGCCCGTCCGTCCAGGCGGGGGCGCCGAGCAGCCAGGCCCTGCCGCGGTCGGCCGCCGCGCGGACACGAGGCGGTAGCGGGCCGCGCCCGGCCGTCGAGAGAAGGACGAGCATCGCGTGCGCCGTCTCCTCCGCGGTGCCGGTCCACCACCCCCAGGAACCGTCCGCGCGCTGGCCGTCGAGGACCCACTGTTCGGCGCGGCGGACATGGCCGCCGGCGGCGACGCCCCCGAAGTGCCGCAGTGCGAGTGCGGCGCAGGCGGTCGCATAGTAGGGGGAGACATGCCATCTGTCGGTCCAGCTTCCGTCCGGGTGCTGCCGGCTCTGCAGCCAGCGCGCGGCCTTCACCATGGACGGCGCGTAGCGGGCCCGGGCATCCGGGCGATGTTTCAGGAATTCCCCGAAAGCATCCAACACGTGGGCATTGGTGGTGACGGACGCCCCCTGTTCGCCTTCCCACGTGCAGAAATGGTCGGGCAATTCGTACTGGAGGAGACTGTCGGGCTCGTGCGGCGAGCCGAGCAGCGCCAGCGCGTGCAGCGCCACGGAGGTCGTGTCGGCGTCCGCGGGCAGGCCTTCGCCGGCGGGGGTTCCGGACGCCCCGATCGCGGTGGCCAGGGACGCGGTCAGGGCCGGGGGCACGGAGACGGGGACCGCGCTCCGCAGGAGGCTGCTCAGCACCCAGGCCCGCTCGAACACGGTGACCGGAATGCCGCAGGGGACCGGCCCACCGTGCTGCGCGGCGGCCCTCTCGAGGAATCGGCGCGCCGGGTCCGCCGGGGGCGGCGGGGCGTCGGCGCCGAGCCAGGCCGCGGTCGCGGCCGGAGACGCGCCGATGCCGCCCGTGCGCGGACCGGGCCGGGCACAGGCCGCCCGGCGCGCGGCCGGCCCGGCGATCTCGAGGGCGTGCAGGAGCTTCTCCGGCACCGGGTGCCCCGCGCCCACCAGCGACCGGATCCGCCCGAGTTCGGCGTTCCAGCCATCGGGGGCCCGCAACCGGATGCGCGCCTGCCGCAGGCCGAGCCCCGCGGACGGGGAGTCCGCGAACCCCGCCAGGCGGTCATTGATCCGCTCGGTCAGGTACGCCGAGATCAGCTCCACGGCGGGCATGTCGGGAACGGTCTGCGCGGTGAGGCGGTCCAGCAGTCCGGTCAGCGTGTCCAGCCCGCGCGCGGCGCTCCGTGCCAGGACGCCGCGATCCGTCCCGGAGGCGCCGCCGCCCAGTTCGGTCAGGATCGCGTCCGTGGCGCTCAGCGTGGGGACGAGCGCGTAGGCGCCGGGCGCCCCCCACCCGCCGTCCGGGCGCTGGGTGCCGGCGAGGTGGCCGAGCCGTTCGCGGTGCCCGGTCAGCCAGGGTGCGAGCGCGACCAGCCGCCCGGTCTCGTACACCGACGGCGACATCCGGCCCCACGGATCGGCCAGGAGGCCGGTGACCAGGGTGTTCGCGCGCTCGGCCAAATCGGGTGCGGAGACGGCCGCCGCGGCGCGGGGTTCGGAGGGCTTCTCGTCCTGAACGCTCACAGCTCGCCCCAGTAGTCGGTACGTCCGTAGAAGCCGGTGCTGAAGCCGATCTGGCGCTCCAGGTACGTGGTCTCGTGCGGGCAGTCCGCCCGGAGGGGGGCGAGTTCGGCGAGGCTCTGCTCCGCCAGCGCGTCGATCCGCTTGACGACGTCCTCGCGGGTGGCCCCGAGCATGAGGGGGTTGAGGTCCCCCCATTCCAGATCCCGCTGGAGCGTGGCGAGGTCGTTGAGCAGCCGGAGGATCCGCTGCACGGTTCCGCTCGCCGCCCAGAGGGCGTCGAAGCGTTCCAACGCGGCCGGCCCGCAGGTGGTGATCCAGTGCGAGACGTTGACGAACGTGGAGCCGAAGTTGTCGGCGTTGCCGACGTACTCGTCGAAGGTCGGCCTGTCTCCCCCGTTTTTCGCGGCGGCGTGCCACTCCCACTCGCGCGTCATCGCCGTCAGATAGCGTTCGAGTTGGGCCCGCCAGCGCGCGCGCAGCACGGGGAAGGCGGGACGGCCGGCGAGGTCGTCGCGGATCTCCGCGAGGAACCGGGTGAGCGGCACGCCGGGGTCGCCGCCGTCGGCCACGGCGAGGCAGGCGCCGGTGAGGGCGTCGATCTCGGCCCTGTCCTTCGCGGCGTAGTCGACGAGCCAGTCCGCCGCGAACACCCACAGCGACGTGCGGCAGGCGATGGAGAGGTCGTCCGCGGCCGCCCACGGGGAGCCGAAGGCGTTCGCCAGCGTCACCCCGCTGATCAGCCGGGGATCGAACGGCCCCGCGGGGAACAGTTCGGCGTGCCGCTCGGCGCAGGCCTGCAGGCCGCGCTGGCAGTCCACGGCGAGCGCACTGATCTTGCCGTGCTCGACCGCCGACCGCAGCGCGCCCGTCTCGGTTCCGGGAATTCCCATGGGGCGCCTACCTAGCGTCGACGGGGTCCAGTGAGATCGCGATGGGGTGCCGTGGCTTGAGGGTCAGGCCCGCCTGCGGCCGGACGCCCGCGGGACCGTGCAGCACCGGCCGCAGCCGGCTGATCATCGAGGCGACGATCAGCTGGGCCTCGACCGTGAAGAAGACGCTGCCGACGCACTGGTGGGGCCCCGCGCCGAACGCCAGGTAGGCGAAGCGGTGCCGGGACCGGCCCGGCGCGAAGCGCTCCGGGTCGAACCTCATCGGCTCGGGCCACACGTCCGGGACCCGGTGGGTCAGGTACGGGCTCACCGCGACCGTGGCGCCGCGGTGCATCCGGACGCCGTCGATCACGTCGTCCCGGTCCACGATCCGCGGGATGATCCAGCCGACCGAGTAGATGCGCAGCAGCTCCTGGAGGACCATCTTCGTGTAGCGCAGCCTCGGCAGGTGCGCGCGCGTCGGCCGGGCGGTGCCGACCACGTCCTCGATCTCGGCGCGGAGCCGCCGCATGACGTCGGGGTTGGCGTCCAGGACGACCCAGAGCCAGCTCAGCGCCGTCACCGTGGTCTCGGTGCCGGCGACGAACAGCGAGACGACGCCGTCGCGGACGCCCTGGTCGTCGAGCGCGTTCCCTTCGCCGTCGCGGGCCCGCAGCAGCAGCGAGACGATGTCGTGGCCGCCGTCCTCCCGCTCGCCGACGCCTTGCCGCCGCGCCTCCTCGATGACCGGGAAGATGATGTCGTCGACCTTCTGCACCGCCCGGTGGAAGGCGTGATCACCGGGGAGGGGGACGGCGTGCGGCACGAAGGGCAGCAGCATCCGGGAGCGGAAGGACGAGGTCGTGGCGATCGTGATCGCCTCGCCGAGCCGGTCGGCGTCGGCGAGCGAGAGCCGGTCGCCGATGAAGATGCGCAGGATCGCGCGGTAGACGATGCGGGTCAGCTCGTCACCGCAGTCGACGGGGACCCCGCCGCCGTGGCGCCGGCCGAGCTCGTCGACGTTCGCGGCGATCGTGGCGGCCATCTCGTCGGTGTAGGTCTCGATGTTCTTGCCGGTCAGCAGCGTCTGGAAGACGCGTCGCTTGAGAGGCCACGCGGGGTCGGCGCCGGACGGTTCGCCCACGAGCCGGCTGAGCGGCTTCCACATCAGCCCCTCGCGCCGGTAGTTCGCGGCGTTGTCGCGCAGGATGTGCTGGACGTGCTCGGGGCGGGTCACCAGGTAGGGGCGCAGGACACCGAGGTTGACGCGGGTGATCTCACCATTGGACTCGCGGCCCATCTCCTCGATGGCGTCCAGCGGGTCGTGGAGCAATCTCGGCAGGCTCTGGTGAAAGGGAACGCTTCTCGCTTCTCTGACGGAACCGACACCGACGGGCATGCTCGACAGTCCCCCTCGTAAGGCATGGACGCGTATCGATCAGCTGGAGGGTCCGGGGCCCGGTCGAGCGGGCCGAGAGTCTGTTTTGTGCCGCCTTGTGAGACATGTACTAAGTGTGTAGTTCTGCTGAAGTATCACATGATCATTTGACGCAGACAAGCCACCGGAAGGTAGGAAATCCAACCATCACGCGGTGATCTGGGTCACTTTGCAACGAAAGTGGAAGCCCAGTAAGGGACGCCTTGACGGAACAATGGCGGATACTCTTCGTATCCGCGTGCACGCGTACCGTGCGCAGGTGAAATTGGGCCGTCCGGAATCAGAGGCCGTCGCGAGTGCCGGGCAGCAGGGCCGGCCACGTCGGCCGTCCGCCGACGCGCACCTTTCCCTTCACCGTCCGATGGCGGCAGTGCGCCACCACCTCGTAGGCACCCGGGCGCACGCCGTCCCTGATCGTCGCGGTGCCGTCCGTGCCGTCCGTGCCGTCCAGCCGGACGCGGCCGCCGAACGCCTCCGATGACGCCCAGTGCCGTCCCGGGCCGCATCCGGGAACCGACAGCGCGACCTTCTCCCCGGTCCGCGCCACGCCCGGCCGCACGGTCAACCCGTCCTGCCCGGAGGTCGACGCCTGGCCCGTGGCCGGTGCCAGCAGACCCGCCGCGACAAGTGCCGTCCCCCACACGGTGACGCTCAGCGGACGCAACAGAACTCCTCGAAGTCGGCGTGTGGCGAACGGCACTCTAGTAGCTCACTCCAGAGCCTTCAATGCACCGCTGTTCGCTGCTACGTCGGGAGGCGGGTTGCGACGCCTTCGCGCGCCAGTTGAAGTAGCCGTTCGGTCTGTGCCGGATCGGCTCCGGCCAGGGCGATCCCGTTGGCCAGCGCGAGAAGGTCCGTGTCGCTGGTTCCAGGGCGGATGGCACCGGATTGCTGGGCCCTTAGGAGGAGCGACGACAGGGTGGATCGCATGGCCTCGTGCCATTCGGCGAAGAGGGGGCTGCGTCCCTCCTCCGGGATGGCGTGGGCCAGGTCGCTCTTGTCCGCGATGTGGGCGATGAACGCGCCGAGCCAGGTGAACACGGCGTCCGCCGGAGAGGGGTGGGAGAGGAGTTTCCCGGCCTTGGCGGTGAGGTCGGCGACTTCGTCGGCGTAAACGGCGATGAGCAGGTCGCGGCGGGTGGGGAAATGCCGGTACAGGGTGGCGTTGCCGACGCCTGCGTGGCGGGCGATGTCGTCCAGGGGCGCGCTCGCTCCGCGCTCGGCGAAGACCTTCTTGGCCGTCGCGAGGATGAGGTCGCGGTTGCGTTGCGCGTCCGCCCTGGGCATGGCTCTCCTGACCGTCAATTCCCTGGTCAGTGTACGGCGCCGGGGGCCCGTGGACGGGGTGGTGAGTGCCTCGGGGAGGATGGGCCCGGAGCGCATCCATGGCGGGAGGACTGAGCGGTGCGGGACATCCGACGGGCGCGGCTGGACGACCACGAGGCGGTCGTGCGGGTGATGCCGGAGTGGTGGGCCGATTCCCGTACAGCGGAGCAGGCACGCCAACTGACGCTGCTGCTGCCCCGCCTGTTCTTCGAGCACTTCTCGGGGACGAGCCTGGTGATGGAAGGCGAAGACGGCATGCACGGCTTCCTCGTGGGGTTCCATTCGGCGGATCACCCGGACGAGGCGTACATCCATTTCGTGGGGGTCGACCCCAGACGTCGTAAGGACGGCGTGGCGCGGGCCCTGTACGAGAGGTTCTTCCAGGAGGCCGCGGCGGCCGGCCGTACGAAGGTCAAGGCCATCACGTCGCCCGCCAATACCGGGTCCATCGCCTTCCACCGGGCCATGGGTTTTGACGTCCACGAACCGAAGGCCGGATACGACGGTCCGGGGCAGGACCGTGTGCGCTTCGAAAAGCGGCTCTAGCCGGTGGCGCGGCTGCGGAGGTAGGCGAGGACGGCGAGCACCCGGCGGTTCTTGTCGTCCGTCAACGCCAGGTCCAGCTTGGTGAGGATGTTGCTGACGTGCTTGCCCACCGTCACTTCGGCGACGGTGAGGGTCTGGGCGATGGCGGTGTTCGAGTGCCCCTCCGCCATGAGGGCGAGCACCTCGTGCTCGCGCGCGGAAAGCCGCGACAACGGGTCCCGGCTGCGGCGTAGGAGTTGGCGGACGACCGTGGGATCGATGACCGTCCCGCCGTCCACGACGCGGCGCAGCGCGGCGACGAACTCCTCGACGTCGACGACCCGGTCTTTCAGCAGGTAACCGACCTTCGTCCCGTCGTCGGAGTCCAGTAGATCGGCGGAGTAGCTGAGCTCCACGTACTGGCTGAGGGCGACGACGGCAAGACCGGGGCGGGTCTTGCGCAGTTCCACCGCGGCGCGCAAACCTTCGTCGCTGAAGCCGGGCGGCATGCGGATGTCCGTCACCACGAGGTCGGGGGAGTGCTCCTCGACCGCGGCCATGAGTGCGTCGGCATCCTGCACCGCCGCCACGACGTCGAAGCCGAACTTGCCGAGCAGCCCGACGAGTCCTTCCCGCAAGAGCACGCCGTCCTCGGCGAGGACTACTCGGACGGTCGGCTGCAAGGGAACTCCACGCGTAGGACGGTCGGCCCTCCGGCCGGACTGGACAGGAGCATTCTTCCGTCGATCACCGCTACGCGGTCCGCGAGGCCGGTGAGTCCGGTCCCCAGGGCCGGGTCCGCGCCGCCCTTTCCGTTGTCCTCGACCTCCATGGCCAGCGTCCCGTCGTGGAGACGCACCGTTATACGGGCGTTCTCCGCGTCGCTGTGCTTGGCGATGTTCGACAGCGCCTCGGCGGCGACGAAGTAGGCGGTGCCTTCCTCGTGCGGGGGCAACCGTTCCGGCAGGTCCACCTCGACCGTCACCGGTAGGGGAGAGCGGTCGGCGAGTTCGCGGAGAGCCGCGGGCAGGCCCCGGTCGGTGAGCACGCGCGGATGGATGCCCCGGATGAGTTCGCGCAGCTCGTCCATCAGGAGCTTGGCCTGCTCGTGGGCCTCCGCCACGCTGCGGCCGGCCTCGGAGTCCCCGGGCAGGTCGATGCGGGCCATGCCGAGCTTGAGCGTGAGGCCGATCAGGCGCTGCTGCGCGCCGTCGTGCAGGTCCCGTTCGATGCGCCGCCGTTCGGCCTCGAAGGCGTCCACCAACCTGGCTCGGGAGCGGGACACCTCTACGAGTTCCGCCCGCAGTTGCTGACCGGAACCTCTGCCCAGGAGCGCTCTGGCGACGGCTCCCTGCGCGCCCGCGAGGAGCGCCCCGAAGTACGGGATGGTGGGCAATAGGGCGAGGCCGACCATCGCGTACGGCACGGCGTCCACGGGAGTCGCCACTTTGGCCAGGCCCAGAGTCACCGGTTCGCCGGCGCCTTGTGCCAGCAGCGGACTGAAGAGGAGCCCCCCGACGGCGAACACGTAGACCAGCAACGCGCCGTACAGGACGGGTACTACGGTCACCAGCAGGCACGCGTAGCCCATCTCCCGCCAGATGGCCGCCTCTCCATAACGCACCATCGACCACGTGCGCGGCTCCGAGCCGGACACGCGGGAGTGGCCGGAAACGATGGGACGGGCGTCCACCAGCCGGAGGCGCCGCCGTTCCACCTCCGCGATCGGAAGCGCCACGAGCGGACCGATCCCCGCGACGAGCAGGACGCCGATCGCCGCGAGCAGCAGGCGCGCGCCGGAAGCCTGCCGGGACGAGAGGGCGGCGGCCCAGGGCAGGATCAGCAGGCCGAACGGGACGGCGGCGGCGAGCATCGGAACCGGGGTCGTCAGCAGATAGCCCGCGCACCGCCAGGGCCATGCGGTGATCAGGAACCGCCGCCCCGACGCGGCCTCCAGGGCGGTCCGGGGTTCGGCGGCGGTCATGAAACCCAAGCTAGCCAAGCCGGCGCAGTCCGATGGTATGGCTAGCCATACTTCAAAGATCCTGGCTGGCCGTCATGCCGGGGCCCCGCGCCGGATGGTTCCGTGAACGCATGACCAGCACACCGACCTCCGGCATCCCGATCGCGGCGCTCCCGGCGCCCCCGGCGACCGGCGGAGCCACGGCCGGGGCTCCCGTCCCGGGCGGGACTACGGCCGGCGGTCCCGCCCGCCTCCCACCAGGGGTCCCCGCGGCCGAACTGCGCGGCGCGACCCGCGAGTACGGCAGCGGGAACGCGCTGGTCCGCGCCCTCGACGGGGTCGGCATCGCCTTCCCGGCCGGGTCGTGGACGGCCGTCATGGGACCGTCCGGCTCCGGGAAGTCCACCCTGCTGCACTGCGCCGCCGGGCTCGACCGGGTGACGCGGGGGCAGGTCTTCCTCGCCGGCCAGGAGATCACCGGGGCGCCCGACCGGGTGCTGACCGGGCTGCGGCGCCGCACGATGGGCTTCGTCTTCCAGAGCTTCAACCTCATCGGCTCGCTCACCGCGGAGCAGAACGTCGCGCTGCCGCTCAAGCTCGCCGGCGCCCGCGCCCGCCGCGCCGACGTGCGCGCGGTCCTGGCCGCGGTCGGGCTGGGCGACCGGCTCCGGCACCGGCCGCGCGAGCTGTCCGGCGGCCAGCAGCAGCGCGTGGCGATCGCCCGTGCCATGGTCACCCGCCCGGCGGTCCTGTTCGCCGACGAGCCGACCGGCGCGCTCGACTCCGCGTCCGCCCGCACGGTGCTCGGCCTGCTGCGCACCATGGTCGACCGGGAAGGGCAGAGCATCGCCATGGTCACCCACGACCCGGCCGCGGCGGCGCACGCCGACGCCGTCGTCTTCATGTCCGACGGGCGGCTGGTCGACCGGCTCGTCCGTCCCACGGCCCGCGAGGTGGCCGACCGCCTCGCCCGGCTGGAGGCGGCCCCATGCTGACCCTCGCCCTGAACACCTTCCGCGAACGGTGGCGGTTGTTCGCCGGTGCCATGACGGCGGTGGCACTCGGTGTGGCGATCGTCCAGTCGTCGCTGCTGGTCATGGTGGCCGCCGACCGGGCGCCGATACCGTCCGGCATCACCGGCCGGGCCAGGGAGCAGCTGCGCGAAGGGTATGCCGGCGCGGCGACGCTGCTCGGCATGACGGTGATGGTGTCGGCCTTCCTCACCGTGTTCATCGTCAGCTCGACGTTCGCCTTCACCGTCGCCCAGCGCCGCCGCGACCTGGCCCTGCTGCGCCTCGTCGGCGGAGGGCGCGGCCAGCTGGTCGTCCTGCTGCTCGGTGAGGCGCTGCTGCTCGGCCTCACCGGCACGGCGGCCGGCGTCCTCGCGGGCCTGCCCGCCACCTGGCTGCAGGCCCGGCTGCTGATCGCGCTCGGCTTCCTGCCGGGCGGCTTCCCGCTCGTCTGGGACGGCGGCGTCCTCGTCGCCTCCGGCTGCGTCGGGGTCACGGTCGCCCTCGTGGGCGTGCTCGCCGCGTCCCGCCGCGCCGCCAAGGTCCGTCCGCTGGACGCGCTGCGCGACACCGGAGGCGCCGCCCGCGTCATGACCCCGGCCCGGTGGCTGTCGGGCCTGTCCTCGCTCGCGCTCACCATCTGGATGGTGACGCTCGCCCAGTCGGCCGACCTGCTGGGCGCGATGCTCATGGGGCTCGGCATCTCCCTCATGGGCGCCGTCTCGCTCAGCGCGCTCAGCCCGCTCGTCGTCCCGCTCGCCGGGCGCACCCTCGGCGCCGTCCTCCGGACGAGCACCCTCGGCGAACTGGCCCAGGCCAACCTCCGCGACGGCGTGCGCCGCAGCGCGTCCACCGCCGCCCCGCTCATCGTCCTGGTCGCCCTGCTCCTCGGCCTCAGCGGCACCCTCGGATCACTGGCCCTGATGTCGGGCGAGGAGCAGCGCCGCCTCGTCAGGGGAGACCTGGTGGTGACCTCGTCCGGCGCCGAACTGGACCGCATCGCCGCCGTCCCCGGCGTCGCGGCCGCGTCCCCGGAGGTGTCCCTGCCGATCAGCGTGACCGCCCGCCACCACGAGGTGAATCGCACCTGGCGCCAGACGCACTATTCGGGCATCGTCGCGGTCGACGCCCCGTCCTACCAGCGCACGCACCACCTGCACCTTCGCGCCGGCTCGCTCACCCGGCTCCACGGCCGGACGATCGCCCTGGGCCCCGGCATGGCGGAGTCCGGCATCCGGGTCGGCTCCACGGTGAACGCCGTCGTCGACGAGCGCAGGACGCGGCTGAAGGTCGTCGCCGCGCTCTCCGCGACCCTGGAGAACTACTCCGAGACCTTCCTGGTGCCCCGCGATCTCGTTCCCGCCGCGACCCTCGCGAAGGCCAAGGCCGAAACCCTGGTCCAGGTCGCCCCCGGCGCGCGTCCCTCCGAGGTCCGGACGGCGATCCGCGCCGCGGGCGTGGGCAAGGTCCAGACGGTCCCGCAGTGGGCCGACGCCCGGACCGCCGCCCAGCAACGCGGCAACATGGGGATCCTCGCCGTCCTCATGAGCATGGCCGGCGGCTACGCGGTGGTCGCGGTCGTCAACGCCGTCATGATCGCCGGATCCGAACGCCGCCCCGAGTTCGCCGCCGCTCGCGTGACGGGCCTGACCCGCCCCCAGGTGGTCCGCGCCGCGCTGATCGAATCCTGGGCGGTCACCGCCATCGGCCTCGTCCTGGGCTGCGTCGTGGCGGCCGGAGCCCTCGCCGGGATGCTCGCCGCCTCGCTCCGTGGTGCGGGCCGCCCACTGGTGGACGTGCCCTGGCCGCTCCTCGGCATCACCACGGTCGCCGCCTTCGCCATCACCGGAGCCGCGAGCGTCTGGACGACCCTCTCCGCGACCAGACCCCGCCCCGTCGCCCTGCTGGCGGCACGCGAGTGACCGAGGTTCCGCCGGACCGCACCGAACATGCCATTCCACCCAGCGATGCCCGGTCCATGCGGTCACCACCTCCGCGCCAGACCGACCATCCCCAGCGCTCTGACGAGGGAGGAGAACCAGCGCAACACGGGAGCGCAGAGCGAGCGGAGCGGGACCGGTGCCGCGCGGCTACCGCGTCAATGCAGGGCGGGTGCCGGAGCCGGTGCCGGGGCCGGGCGAGTGCCGGATGGGCGCCGCGCGCGGGCGGCGCGTGGGTGACGTGGTCCCGGCGGCGAGGTCTGGGCGGCGTGGTCCCAGTGGCCGGGTAGGCGTCGGACGGGGCGCGCGTGAGTCGCGCGAGGGAACGGGTGCGATCCGCGCGAGGGAACGGGCGCGAGGTCGTGGTGGAGGAGTCTCGATGGCCCGTCTTGAGGGCCCGCGGCCTGGTGGCCCCGTCACGGCGGGTGGGCGTCGGGGGAGCCTGCGTGGGCGGCGTGAGGAAGCAGGGCGGCCGTCGTCTTCGTGGCGTGGTGACGGTGCCTGGCGGAGGTGGGACGGCAGTTGTGGGTGGACAGCGGGAATGCGGATTACGGAGACGCGATCTGCGGTGCGGTCCGGATGGTGGGTGACGGGGTGGATGACGGGGCGCGGGGTGCGTGGGGAGAGCGGGTCAGTACGGCAGGAGGCGGCCTGAGGGGGTCCTCAGGTCCGGCGGGCTCGGTTGACGTGGGGGCTTGGGGCGCTTGATGAGCTGCTGCCGTGCCATGTTGATCATCTCCCCCGTCGGGCCGGATTTAACCCGTCGATCGAGCCGATGTCACCTGCACTTCGTACGACGCGGGCGCCGCCGGCAAGGTTCAGCGAGCTTATGCGACATCCTCTGCCGGTTCGACCGTTTTTCGGGAAGCGTGGTCGACCGGACGTGGTCAGGTGGTCACGGTCGGTGCCGTCCGGGAGTGGCCGTGGGAGATCGTTCCGTGGTGCGGCCGTCTTGCGGTAGGGCGGCCGTCCGGACGGGTCAGGAGACGATGTCGCGGGTGTGGAAGCGGCGGAACGCCAGGGCGAAGAGGACGGCGGCGTAGGTGACGGAGATGGCCGCGCCCTTGGCCATGCCGGTCCATTGGATCTGCGGCTGGAGGGCGTCCATCCACGAGTACATCCAGTGCGTCGGCAGGAAGTCGCGCCAGGAGCCGAGCGCGGTGACGGCGTCCAGGATGTTGCTGACGATGACCAGGCCGACGGCGCCGCCGACCGCGCCGAGCGGGGAGTCCGTGACGACCGAGAGGAGGAACGCCAGGGCGGCGACGACGAGCTGGGCGATCAGGGAGTAGGCGATGACGATGGCCATGCGGCCGAGGGCGGTGGACGCGGGGACGGTGCCGCCGGTCGGCAGTTGGACGTCCGCCCAGCCGAAGCCGACCGTGCCCGCGATCAGCGACATGACGGGGAGGCCGACGACCGCGACGACGGCGTAGGAAAGGGCGACGATCAGCTTCTGGCGGAGCAGCCGGGCCCGCGGGACCGGTGCGGCGAGCAGGTAGCGCAGGGACGACCAGCCGGCCTCGCTGGCCACGGTGTCGCCGCAGAACAGGGCGACGGCGACGACGAGGAGGAAGCCGGTCGACACGAACAGGGCGAAAAGCGCGAAGTTCAGGGCGCCGGCGGTGGCGACGTCCACCAGGCTCGGGGCCCCGTTCCCGCTCGGGGAGCCGCCGATCTTGAACGCGCCGACCAGCACCCAGGGCAGGACGAGCAGGATGCCGAAGGCGATGAGGGTGCGCCGGCGGCGGAACTGCCGGATCGCCTCGACGCGGAGCGGGAGCGTGCGCCGCACGCTGTATCCGGAGCGGTCGGATTCCGGTGCGGTGTCCGCCGTTCGCTCTTCGGCGGTGCGCGCGGGGTCTGTGGTTCGTTCCGTGGCGGTGGGCATGCCGTCCGTCTGCGGGCCCTCGGCCGGGGCCGTGTCGTTCGCCCCGTCAGCCTTCGGTTCTTTCGACGTGGTCATGTCGTCCGCCCGGTGTCGTGTCGCCGGACGGCGGTCCGGTGGACGCGGTCGTGGCGGCCGGCTCCGCGGACGGTCATGGGGCCTCTCCGATGATTTCCAGGAAGGCGTCCTCGAGGCGGCGGCCCGTGCCGACGATCTCGGTGACGGGGCCGGCGGCGACGCGCCGGCCGCGGGCCATGACGACGGCGTGCGTGCAGGTCTGCTCGACCTCGGCGAGCAGGTGGCTGGAGACGATCACGGTGCGGCCGGCGGCGGCGTACCGGACCAGGACCTCCCGCATCTCGCGGATCTGCGGCGGGTCGAGCCCGTTGGTGGGTTCGTCCAGGACGAGCAGGTCGGGCAGGCCGAGCATCGCCTGCGCGATGGCGAGCCGCTGCCGCATGCCCTGCGAGTACGTGCGGACGGGCCGGTCGAGCGCGGAGCCGAGGTCGGCGATCGCGAGCGCCTCGTCCAGGTGCGCCTCGGCGGCGGGCCGGCCGGTGGCGCGCCAGTACAGGTCGAGGTTGTCGCGGCCGGACAGGTGGGGGAGGAAGCCGGGGCCTTCGACGAACGAGCCGAGGCGGGACAGGACGGGCGCGCCCGGGGTGACGCGGTGGCCGAAGATGCGGATCTCCCCGGCGTCGGGGCGGATGAGGCCCATCAGCATGCGCAGGGTCGTGGTCTTGCCGGCGCCGTTCGGTCCGAGCAGGCCGAGGACCTGGCCCTTCTCGACGCGGAACGACAGGTCGGCGACGGCGAGGTGGCCGTTCCCGTACGCCTTGGTCAGCCCGGTGATCTCCAGCGGGACGCCGGTGCCGCGGTCGCGGGGACGGCCGCGCCGGACGCCGAGCAGCAGTGCCCCGGCGATCGCGAGTCCCACCAGGGGCAGGACCCACACCCAGCCGGGGATCGGGGCGGGCGCGGTGACCAGGGACGGGTCGGTCGGGACGGTCAGCCCGGACACGGCGCGCACCTTGTACGCGGCGGGTTGCGGCGGCGTCGCGAAGCCCATGTCGGTGGTGGCGACGACGAGCCGGAGGCGGTGGCCGCGGTCGAACCGGTAGTCCATCGCGGGCAGCGTGACGGTGACCTCGCCGCCGGTCGCGCGGAACGGGGCGGCGATGCGCCGGGCGGGCGCGGCGCTGCCGTCCGGGGAGACGTCGTAGAGCTTGGCGAAGAGCGGGCCGCCCGCGGCCGAGGCGTCGTTGGCCGGGCTTGCGCTCGTGCGACCCGCTGGGTCTTCGGTCGCCTTGAGGCGGACGGTGGCGGCGCCGGTGAGGCGTACGGGCTGGTCCAGCGGTCGGCTGTCGAAGGTGGCCGTCTGTCCGGGCATGTCGGTGGGAAGTCCGGCGGGGGCGGCGGAGCCGAGGGAGCCGAGCGCGCCGAGGCCCGGGAGCGCGGAGACGGACGCGGGGTTGCCGCCGGCCGGGTTGTAGACCGTCTGCTCGAGTCCGGTCAGCGGAAGGCTCCGCGGCGTGCCGGACAGCCCGGGATACGTGCGGGCCTTCGCCTCCCGCACGACGACCTGCTGGGTGGAGGAGTCGAGGCCTCCCGCGCGGGTCACCGTGAACCGGGTGCCGGACGTGCCGGACGTGCCGGCGTGCTTGAGCCGCGCGTCGAAGAAGCCGCGGACGAGGCCGCGGACGCGCCCGGTCTCGGAGTCGCCGCCGTCGTGGCCGCCCTGGTACCAGACGACCGAGACGGGCGCGCCGTTGCGGGCGATGGCCCGCGCGTTCGCGTCGGCCTGGTCGAGCGGGAACAGCGAGTCGGACTGCCCCTGGACGAGCAGGGCGGGGACCTTGATCCGGTCGGCGACGGAGGCGGGGCTCGACCGGCGCAGCGTGGCGACGGCGTCCGGCGTGGGGCCGCCCTGCTCGGCGACCTTCTGGTACATCGCGCACAGCGACGGCAGGAACCGCCCGCAGCCGGCGCCGAAGGAGCCGCTGGTGAAGAAGATGCCGGCCCACAGCTTCTTGAAGACGCCCTTCTCGGGGCCGGCGCCGGCGGCGTTGGGGAACAGCACGTCCGGCAGGCTGTTCCAGGTGATCTGCGGTGCGATGGCGTCGACGCGGCGGTCGTAGGCGGCGGTCATCAGGGCGATCGCGCCGCCGTAGGACTCGCCGGCCATCCCGACGCGCGGGTCGCCCGGGCCGTCGAGCTGCACCTCGGGCCGTTTCGCCAGCCAGTCGACGAGCTGCCGGGTGTCCTTGACCTCGTAGTCGGGGGAGTCGAGCGCGATCTGCCCGGTGGACGCGCCGAACCCGCGGGCGGTCCAGGTCAGCACGGCGTATCCGGCGCGGGCCAGTTCGCGCGCCTCGTTCGCGACGCCGTGCTTGTCGCCGCCGAAGCCGTGCCCGAGCATGATCGCGGGTGCCTTGCCGCGCCCGACCGGCTTGTAGAACGTGGTGTCGAGGGTGACGCGCTGGTCGTCGTGCGGGCCGTCGACGACCTGCACGCGCTGCTCGACGGCGTCGACGCGGGGAGGGTCGCCGCCGCCGACGCCCCAGGCGGTGCCTCCGGCGGCCAGTGCGACCGCGATCCCGGCGGCGGTCCAGCGCGACCTTCGGCCCGTCCTGTTCCACCGCGTCCGGAACGCGCCGCCCACCGTCATGACAGCACCTTATGCGCGGCCTCACCGGGCGCCGCTCCGCCTATGCGTCGATCTTCCCTGCGCCCGCCGCCGTACGGCCCGCCCCGCGGTTACGCCCCCCGGCGTACCCGGCCGCCACCCGGATGTCGGGGGGCGGCCGGGTCACTCGGGCGGAGTGGGGGAGCAGGGGGAGAGCGCGGCGGCGAACATGGCGGTCAGGCGGTCGGTGAGCTCGGCCGGGTCGGCGCCGCGCAGGTCGTTGAGGCCGAGCAGGCGGCGGACGGGGCCGCCGCCCATGATGATCGTGGACGCGAGCAGCGCGCGGGCGCGCGGGTTCGGGCCGTCCAGCTGCGCGACGAGCGGTTCGACGATCACGTCCTCGAGGTAGCCGAGCAGGGCCTGCTTGACCTCGGGGCTGCCGGCGGAGCGGTCGATCATCCGGGTCATCGGGGTCGGCGGGTGCCGGTGCACCTGCCGGACGAAGTGCTCGGCGAGCCGGCGGGGCAGCCCCGCGGGGTCGCCGGCGATGACGCCGCGCAGCGCGGACTCGCCGGCCAGGACCTCGCCGAACAGGGCCGCCTTGGAGCCGAAGTAGCGGTTGACCAGGGCGGTGTTGGCGTCGGCGGCGGCGGCGATCATGCGGACGGTGACGCCGTCGTAGCCGTGCTCGCCGAACAGGTCGCGGGCGGCGTCCAGGATGCGGCGCCGGGTGGCCTCCCGGTCGCGTTTGCGGTGTTCCCGCTGGTCGGCCTGCTCGGCCTGCTCGACGCCCGTCATCGAATCCCGACCCGTCCCCGTCTGGATCACCGAATCGCCCCAGTATCCCCCGAGTTGCAAGTAAACAAGCGTGTACATAGCATATATGCAAAACACAGGTAATTACGTTCCATGGGGGCATGGTGGCTCAAGCGAGCGTGGCGTCGCACGGTCCGGTGACGTCAGAGCAAGCGAGACCGCAGTACACGCACCGCCAGATCCTGGAGATCCTCTCCGGTCTGATGATGGCGCTGCTGACGTCGATGATCTCGTCCACGGTGGTCAGCACGGCCCTGCCGACCATCGTCGGCGACCTCGGCGGTCAGGACCAGCTGTCCTGGGTGGCGAGCGCGACGCTGCTGACGATGACGGCCTCGACCCCGCTGTGGGGCAAGGTCTCCGACATCATCGGCCGCAAGCTCTCCTTCCAGACCGCGCTCCTGATCTTCGTAGTCGCGTCCGTGGGGGGCGGGCTGTCCCAGAACATCGGCATGCTGATCGCGGCCCGTGCCGTCCAGGGCCTCGGCGCCGGCGGGCTGTCCGCGCTCGCGCAGGTCATCCTCGGCGACATCGTCGAGCCCCGGCAGCGCGGCCGCTACTCCGGGTACATCGGCGCCGTGTTCGGCGTCGCCACCGTCGCCGGCCCCTTGCTCGGCGGGTTCATCGTGGACGCCGACAGCCTCGGCTGGCGCTGGTGCTTCTACGTCTGCGTCCCGCTCGCCATCGTGGCCTTCGCGGTGATCCAGAAGGTGCTCAAGCTCCCGAAGGTGAAGCGCGACACCCGGATCGACGTGTTCGGCGCGTTCACCATCACCGGCGCGGCCACCGCGGTGATGCTGCTGCTGTCGATGGGCGGCAACGAGTTCGAGTGGGCCTCCACCTGGACCTACGCCCTGGGCGGCATCACGGTCGTGCTGGTGGTCGCGGCGGTGTTCGCCGAGCGGATCGCCCGGCAGCCGATCCTGCCGCCCCGGCTGTTCCGCAACCCGACGTTCGTGCTGTCCTCGCTCGGCTCGCTCTGCGTCGGCATGACGATGTTCGGCGTCATGATCTACATGCCGCAGTACCTGCAGATCGTCAAGGGACTGAGCCCCACCGCGTCCGGCCTGATGACGCTGCCCCTGGTGGTCGGCATGCTGATCGCCTCCATCGGGTCCGGCCAGCTGGTCACCCGGCTCGGCAGGTACAAGATCTACCCGGTGATCGGCATGCTGTTCGTGGGCGGCGGCCTGTTCCTGCTGTCGCGGCTGCACGTCGACTCGTCCAAGGTGGAGATCGGCGGAGACGTCGCGCTGCTCGGCGTCGGCCTCGGCCTCACCATGCAGATCCTGATCCTCGCCGCGCAGAACGCCGCGAAGATGGAGGACCTGGCGTCCACCACGTCCGGGGTGTCGTTCTTCCGCAACCTCGGCGGCGCGGTCGGCGTCGCCGCGTTCGGCGCGATCCTCAACAACAAGCTGCCCGGCGAGATCGCCAAGGGGCTCCGCGAGGCGCACCTGCCGATGCCGAAGGGCGGCGGCTCCCTCGGGACCCCCGACCAGGTGCAGGCGCTGCCCGAGCCGTTCAAGTCGATCGTGCTCACCGCGTTCACGCACTCGCTGGAGCATGTCTTCGTCTTCGGCGTGCCGATCGCGATCGTCGGCCTCATCACGTGTCTCGCGATGAAGGAGCTGCCGCTGCGCGGCAAGGCCGGCACGGGCAGGAACACCCCGCAGGTGGCCGCGACGGCGCCGATGGACGAGGGCATGCCGCGCCCGCCCGCGCCGGTGGCCGCCAACGGCGCCACCGCGATGGCCGGCCGGCACGCCCGCGGATACGAACAGCCCGCCGCGGCGCAGCAACTCGCGTCGGTCGGGGCGGGCACGGCTCCCAAGGAGATGGTCGGTGCGATGAACGAAATGCCCGCGAACGGTCTGTCGCCCAACGGCATGGCCGCTGCTCCCGGCGGGTCCCCGGCGGCCGATCCGGCCGCGCAGGCCCGGCTGCTCGCGCAGCAGAACGCCTTCGCGCAGGAGGCGCCGGGCGGCGGCGTCCCCGTGCGGGGCGTGGTGCGCGCCGCCGACGGCGCGCCCGTCCCGTCCGCCGCGCTGACCCTGATCGGGGTGGACGGGCACCAGCTCGGCCGCGCCCTCACCCAGGGCGACGGCCGGTACGCGCTGCCGACCCCCGGCCCCGGCACCTACGTGCTGATCGCCGCGACCGGCGAGCACGAGCCGCAGGCCGCGACGCTCGTCGTCGGCGACCGCCCGGTCGACTTCGACCTGGTGCTGGCCGGCAACGGCGGCCTCGGCGGGACGGTCCGCAGCGCCGACGGCAGCCCGATCGCGAACGCGATGGTCGTCGTCACCGACGTGCGCGGCGAGGTCGTCGGCACCGGGCGGACCGACATCTCCGGCCAGTACGCCTTCAAGGACGTCGTGACCGGCACGTACACGCTCGCCGTGAGCGCGGCGGCGCACCGCCCGGTCGCGCTGCCGGTCGAGGTGTCCGGCGGCGGGCAGACCCGGCTGGACGTCGAGATGCCGGCGGGCGCGCGGGTGCGCGGCACCGTCCGCAACGAGGCGGGCGAGCCGGTCGGCGACGCCCGCGTCACGCTGGTGGACGCGGCCGGCAACGTCGTCGCGATGGCGATCACCGGACCGGACGGGGAGTACGCGTTCACCGACCTGACCGGCGGGCAGTACACGGTGATCGCCTCCGGCTACCCGCCGGTGGCCACCGGGCTGTCGCTGGCGGGCGGCGGCCTGGACGACCACGACCTGAAGCTCGGCTACCCCGACGAGTAGGGCCGATCGCGGGGCCGCCCGACCCGGGCGGCCCCGGCCGACGCAATCACACGAGCCACGGAACGGAAGTGCGGGTCGTTGATGGATGACAGGCGCGGTCTGCGCGGATCGGTGCGGACCAAGGACGGCTGGGCGGTGCGGCACGCCATCGTCACGGTCACGGACCTGGCGGGCCGGCAGGTCGCGCGGGAGCAGACCGGGGAGGACGGCGTGCTCGCCGCCGGTCCGCTGCCCGCCGGCACCTACACGGTGATCGTCACGGCGATGGGGTTCCAGCCGGCGGCCTCGACGCTGATCGTGCACGGGTCCGGCTCGGCGGACCTCGGCACGCTGGTGCTGGCCCGCGCGGGCGGCACCGAGCTGCCGCCGCCCGGCCCGTGGACGATCGACCCGGCGCACTCCAACGTCGGGGCGGTCGCGCAGCACCTCGGGCTGTCCAGCGTGCGGGGCCGGTTCGCCGCGTTCGAGGGCGGCATCGAGATCACCGAGCCGGTGGAGGCGTCCCGGGTGACGGCCCGGATCGAGGCGGCGTCCATCGACACCGGCAACAAGCTGCGCGACGACCACCTGCGCTCGGCGGACTTCCTGAACGTCGACGCGCACCCGGTGATCGCCTACGAGGGGACGGGGCTGACCGCGACCGGCCCGGACCGCTGGACGGTGCACGGCCACCTCACCCTCAACGGGATCACCCAGCCCGTCGACCTGGACCTGCTGTTCCTCGGCAGCGGCGCCGACCCGTGGGGCGGGACGCGGGCCGCGTTCCGCGCGACCGCGGAGCTGCGCCGCACCGACTTCGCGATCCGCTACAACCAGCTGCTGGAGGCGGGCATCGCGATGGTCGGCGAGAGCCTCCGGGTGGAGCTGGAGATCCAGGCCGTCCAGGGAAGCGAACTCCCCCAGGCCTGACCGCCCAGGTCAGGGCCGCCGTGCCGGGGAGCGTCCGGCCGTGGGGACGGCGCCCGGGCGGGTGTCCAGTTCGGTGGGCGGGAGCCAGTGCACGGCCGGGTCGTAGTCGAGCCAGCCGTGCTCCCGCGCCGCCGCCGCGAACTCCGCGAGCAGCGACCGCAGCACCGGGTGCTGCTCGCGGGCCCGCCAGATCAGCGACCACGAGTACAGCGGGACGGGATCGGCCAGCGGCACCGACCGGACGCCCGCGGGGACCGGGACGTCCGCCGGCAGCAGCGACACGTGCCCGGTCTCGGCGCGCAGGTGGCCGAGGAAGAAGTCCAGCCCGAGGTTGACCCCGCCGAACTCCCCGGACAGCCCGAAGTCGGCGAGGAACCGGTCGAGGAAGTCCAGCCTGCCGATCTCGGCGGGGAACCACACCGTCGTGCCGCGCAGGTCGGCGGGGCGCAGCGTCGCCGCGTCCGCGAGCGGATGGTCCCCGCTCATCACCGCCGCCATCGGCGCGAGCCGCACCAGCCGGTGCGCCAGCCCGCCGGGCAGCGGCTCGTGCAGTGCGTGGACGCGGCCGAACCCGGCGTCGCCGTCGCCGCGTCCCAGCACGGTGACGACCTCGGGCAGGCCGCGCTTCAGGTTCGGTTCGATCGGCAGGTCGGGACGGCGCGCGACGACCTGCGCGATCGTCCGCATCGGGTCGAACAGGTGGCCCCACACGTCCAGCCGCAGCGGCCGGTCGTCGCGCCGGGCCGCCACGATCGCGTCGTCCGCCGCGGCGAGGGCGCGCCGCGCCGGCTCCAGGAACCGCTCGCCCGCGGCCGTCAGCGCCACCGAATGCCCGGTGCGGTCGAACAACCGCAGGCCGAGGACGTCCTCCAGTCGCGCGATGCGCTTCGACAGCGCCTGCTGGGTGAGGAACAGCTCGCCGGCGGCGCGCCCGAAGTGCAGGTGTTCGGCGGTCGCGACGAACGCCCGCACCTGCGCGAGATCGAGATCCACGGCGTCCACCCTGCCCGACAACCGGCGGTTGTCGAAAGGGGTCAGCGTCCCTTGAGCTCGTGGACGAGGGTGTTCGCGGCGGTGCGGGTCGGCGAGCCGGTGACGACGACCTTCCCGTCCAGGATCGGCATGTCGACGCGGGGCAGCGTGACCAGCCGGTCGCGGACCACGAACGCCAGGTCGCGGCCGACGGTCGCGCGGGTCAGCCGGGCGAACGCGTGCCGGTCCACCGGCCGCAGCGTGAGCGCCACGTCGTATCCGCCGGACGACCCGCGCGACTTCTGCACCCGCAGATCGGCGACCTTGTGGATCGCGATGCCCTGGGCGAGCCGGTAGCAGGTCACCCCGGCGGCGGACTGCCCGGTGATCCCCGGCGTCCCGGCCGGGCACTGCCCCGGCACCGCCTGCGTCACCGGGTACACGTGCAGCGGCGCGGCCAGCGTCACCGGCTTCGTCCGCATCGACGCCGCGATCATCCCGCCGGTCACCGCGACCGCGGCGATCAGCAGCCCGAGCGTCAGGATCATGATCACCAGCGCGGACCGGTGCTGGTCGGCGGCCCTGGCCGGCGGCGGCGGGACGGGCCGCTCCCGGTAGGCCACGCCCTGGCGGCGCGCGGCGCGGCTGCGCTTGGTCTCGGCCGCGGTCCGCCGCCGCTGCTCGGCGCGGGCGCGGCGCCGCCGGTCGGCGTCCGGGATTTCGGCTGCCGGCAGCACCGCCGTCGCGCGTTCCGGGCCGTCGGACAGCGCGAACCCCACCGCCCGCGCCGGCCCCGGAGCGGGCGGCGCGGCCGGACCCTCGGGCTCCGGGATCAGCGTCGGCCCGGGCACCGGGGCGATCGGCTCGGTCGGCGCCCGTCCGCTCAGATCGTCCTGCCCGAGCGCCGCGGCCGCCGACTCCCCGCCCTGCCCGGCCCCCGAGCCCTGACCGAAGCGCGCCCCCCGTCCCGGCGACGCGTTCTCCCCGGCCGGCGCGGGTGGCCCGAAGGGCGCGGCCTGTCCGAACGGCGCGGCCTCACCGAAGGGGGTGGCCCGCTCCGGCGGTGTCGCCTGCCCGGACGACGCGTCAGGCTGGTCCGGCTCGGGCTCTGGGATGAGCGGGGCCGGGGGCGGTGGCCAGGTGATCGGCCGGTCCGGCCGGGCCGCCGGGGGCGGCTGCGGGGCAGAGGCGGCCGGTGCGGGGTCCTCTGGCTGCCGACGATCCTTCCTGCGGCGCGGAACGACCCGCATCGTCACCTCCCCGGACTGACAAGATCTGGAACAGTCTTTCAGGACGGGACGGTGTCCCGCATCGTGTCGCGGCCGAACCCGGCCGACGATCGCGGATTGCTCGTCCCGTGATGAACACTGCCCCGTCCGGACGCGTCCGAAGCGCGGAAGGCCCGTCCCCGCGAGCGGGCGGGGACGGGCCTTCCGGAACGCGGGCGGTATCTCAGTCGATGCGCCAGGTGTCGCCGCTGCCGAGCAGGGCGGCGAGGTCGCCCTTGCCCTGCGTCTCGACGGCCTCGTCGAGCTGGGCGCGCATCAGTTCGTCGTAGGACGGGCGGTCGACGTTGCGGAAGATGCCGATCGGGGTGTGCTCGAACGCCGGCTGGTCCAGCCGCGACAGCGCGAACGCCATCGACGGGTCCGGGTTCGTGGCGTCGTGCACCGCGATGTCCGACGCGGGGACGTCCGCGACGTTCACCACCTCGAACGACCCCGACGGCGACCGGCGCAGCGCCTTCTGCCGGTCGGCGCCGAAGACGATCGGCTCGCCGTCCTCGAGGCGGATCGTGATGTCGTCGCGGACGGCCGCGTCCTTCAGCGGCTCGAACGCGTTGTCGTTGAAGATGTTGCAGTTCTGGTAGATCTCGACCAGCGCGGTGCCGCGGTGCTGGGCGGCGGCGCGCAGCACCGACTGCAGGTGCTTGCGGTCGGAGTCGATGGTGCGGGCGACGAAGGTGCCCTCCGCGCCGATCGCCAGCGACAGCGGGTTGAAGGGGGAGTCCAGCGAGCCCATCGGCGTCGACTTGGTGATCTTGCCGACCTCGGAGGTGGGCGAGTACTGGCCCTTGGTCAGCCCGTAGATCCGGTTGTTGAACAGCAGGATCTTCAGGTTGACGTTGCGGCGCAGCGCGTGGATCAGGTGGTTGCCGCCGATGGACAGCGAGTCGCCGTCGCCGGTGACGACCCACACCGACAGGTCGGGGCGGGAGGTGGCGAGGCCCGTCGCGATCGCGGGCGCGCGGCCGTGGATCGAGTGGAACCCGTAGGTGTTCATGTAGTACGGGAACCGGGACGAGCAGCCGATGCCGGAGATGAACGTGATGTTCTCGCGGCGCAGCCCCAGCTCGGGCAGGAAGGACTGGACGGCCGCGAGGATCGCGTAGTCACCGCACCCGGGGCACCAGCGCACCTCCTGGTCGGTCTTGAAGTCCTTCATCGTCTGCTTGCCGTCGGCCTTGGGGACCAGCGACAGCAGGCTCCTCCCGTTGCCGTTCGCGGCGCCGTTTCCGTTGGTGTCACTCACTGTCGATCACTTCCTGGATCACGTCCTGCAGCTCCTCCGACTTGAACGGCAGGCCACGGACCTGGTTGTAGCCGATCACGTCGATCAGCAGCCGTCCGCGCAGCAGCATCGCCAGCTGGCCGAGGTTGATCTCCGGGACGATGACCTTGTCGTAGGAGCGCAGCACCTCCGGCAGGTTCGCGGGGAACGGGTTGAGGTGCCGCACGTGCGCCTGGGCGACGTCGCCGCCCGCCGCCCGGACGCGCCGGACCGCGGCCGAGATCGCGCCGTAGGTGCCGCCCCAGCCCATCACCAGGACGCGGGCCGCGCCGGACGGGTCGTCCACGGCGAGCGGGGCGATGTCGTTCGCGATCCCGTCGACCTTGGCCTGCCGCAGCCGGACCATCGTGTCGTGGTTCGCCGGGTCGTAGGAGATGTTGCCGGTGACGTCGGCCTTCTCCAGGCCGCCGATCCGGTGCTCCAGCCCCGCCGTGCCCGGGATCGCCCAGGGGCGCGCCAGGGTCTGCGGGTCGCGCCGGAACGGTTCGAAGTCCTCCTGCGACGGCGCGGCGAAGTTCGGCTCGATCGTCGGCAGCGACGCCACGTCCGGCAGCTTCCACGGCTCGGAGCCGTTGGCGAGGTAGCCGTCCGACAGCAGGATGACCGGCGTGCGGTACTTCACCGCGATGCGGGCCGCCTCGATCGCCGCGTCGAAGCAGTCCGAGGGGGACTGCGGCGCGATCACCGGGACGGGCGCCTCGCCGTTGCGGCCGAACATGGCTTGCAGCAGGTCGGCCTGCTCGGTCTTGGTCGGCAGGCCGGTGGACGGCCCGGCCCGCTGCACGTCGATGACCAGCAGCGGCAGCTCCGTCGCGACCGCGAGGCCGATCGTCTCGCTCTTCAGCGCGATGCCCGGCCCGGACGTGGTGGTGACGCCGAGCGAGCCGCCGAACGAGGCGCCGAGCGCCGCGCCGACCGCGGCGATCTCGTCCTCGGCCTGGAACGTCCGGACGCCGAACCGCTTGTGCTTGGACAGCTCGTGCAGGATGTCGGACGCCGGGGTGATCGGGTAGGAGCCGAGGTAGACCGGCAGCCCGCTCTGCACGCCCGCGGCGACGATGCCGAGGGACAGCGCGGCGTTGCCGGTGATGTTGCGGTACAGGCCGGCCTCGTGCTCGGCGGGCTTGACCTCGTACTGCACCGAGAAGGCCTCGGTGGTCTCGCCGTAGCTCCAGCCCGCCTGGAACGCGGCGATGTTGGCCTTCATGATCTCGGGCTTCTTGGCGAACTTCTTCTCCAGGAAGCCGACCGTCCCCTCGGTGGGACGGTGGTACAGCCACGACAGCAGCCCGAGCGCGAACATGTTCTTCGCGCGCTCGGCGTCCTTCTTGGAGATGTCGTAGCCCTCGAGGGCGGTCACCGTCATCGAGGTGAGCGGCAGCGCGTGCACCCGGTACTCGTCGAGCGAGCCGTCCGTCACCGGGTCGGCGGCGTAGCCGACCTTGGCGAGGTTGCGCTTGCTGAACTCGTCGGTGTTGATGATCAGGTCGGACCCGCGGGGCAGGTCCGCGACGTTGGCCTTGAGTGCGGCCGGGTTCATCGCGACCAGCACGTCGGGCGCGTCGCCCGGGGTCAGGATGTCGTGGTCGGCGAAGTGCAGCTGGAAGCTCGACACGCCGGGGAGGGTCCCGGCGGGGGCGCGGATCTCGGCCGGGAAGTTCGGCAGCGTCGACAAGTCGTTGCCGAACGCCGCCGTCTCCTGGGTGAAGCGATCGCCGGTCAGCTGCATCCCGTCACCGGAGTCCCCGGCGAAGCGGATGATGACGCGGTCGAGCTGCTGGACCTGTTTGGTCACAGAGGAAGACCTCCTCGACGCGCAGCACCCGTCCTGGGGGAGGCACCCAGGATCGTGATGCTACTAAGGCTTACCTTCATGGTATGTCCGGGATGGAATGCTGGTCTCGGGGATCGGGCCGCTCAGCGGTGCGGGGGCGCCGGGCGTGCGGCCCGGTGCCGTCCGCCGCTCGGCGTCCGCTGGTGGTGGCCGTGGTCCGAGAGGCGCGGACCGCGGCCGTCGCTCCGCCCGTCATGTGCGACATCCCGCCCTCAGGGAGGTCATGACCCCGTATCACAAGGGTTATCACCTCAGGTGGAAGATCACGCGTCCCGGCTGGATTCGGGCGGGTCCTAACCGGTGCTACGAGCCGGACTGGTCCCCGGGTTCAGCGCTGAACACAGGGAGCTGGCCAGCCGGCACAGGTCGACGTGCAGCCGCCTCACCAGCCGGGCGGGATGGGCCGGGGAGCCGTCGCTCCCCGAGGGCACGGAGTTCACAGCCCGAAGTGTAGACATGCTGAATTTCGTTCTGTCCCACCGCCCCCGGCGCCCGGCGGGGGCCTCAGTGCCCGCCCGCGCCGCCCGTGCGCGCCGCGTTCGGCCCGGCCGGGGCGCCGGTCCCGCGCGGCGCGCCGCCCGTCCCCGGGGACGGGGAGCCGGTCGCGCCGGACGGCGTGCTCTTCACCACCTTGCTCCGCTCCCGGTCGAGCTTGGCCAGCAGCGCCTTGACGTCCGCCCGGGTCAGCGCCTCGCCGACCACCCGCGCCTGCGCCGAGTACGGGTACGAGCCGGGGTGGTCGAGCGCCGACTTCACCCACGTCCGCCAGGCCCGTCCCGAGACGGTGCAGGTCAGCACGAGCGACCGGTCGGACGGCACCGGGGCGGACGTCGCGCAGGCCCCGAGCGGCGTGCCGCGGGTCGCGATCGACGCGCGCAGCGCCGCGCGCGCCCCGTCCGGCACGGTGTCCGGCGACGACAGCGTCGCCGGGACCCGCACCGTGCAGCCCGCCGTGTTCTGGTCGCAGTCGACGAAGGACAGCTGCCCCGGATTGAAGTGCAGGTTCGGGTCGGCGGCGCCGGCGAGCGCCTTCACGCGCGGCCGCATCCGGACGAACAGCGCGGCGGGGTCGTCCAGGCCGGCGACGGTGAACCGGGCGCCGTCCGAGCCGGCGGCCTGCACGTTCAGCAGCCGGTACGGCGCCGCCGCCGACACCAGGTAGGTCGCGTCCTTGGTGGCGATCTTGTAGGCGCGGACGCCGCCGACGGTCTGCGTGGGCGGGTCCGCCGGGGCCTTGGTGAGCGATTCGGCGATCGCCTGCGCGCCCAGCACGTCCGGGACGTCGAAGCCCGGGACGGACGCGGGCGCCTTGGACCAGCGGCCCGCGAAGTTGTCGGGATGCGAGCGCTCGCCCGCGTACTCGCGCCAGAACGCCACGCCCGCCCTGATGTAGGTCTCGCCGTCCACCGCCACGACGTCGGCCTTCAGCGTTCCCGCCGTCAGCGTGCCGGTCGCCGACCCGGCCGCCGTGACCTGCAGGTCGACCTGGACGGGGGCGTTGTTGGCGCCGGTGAGCGTCCCGCGGTAGCGGAATCCGGGGCCGGAGGTGAGTTCCCGCCCGGCCTTCAGTGCCCACGCCGCGGGCGCCGTCGAGGACGGCTTCGGGCGCGGTCTGCCGGGTCCGTCGTCGTCGGAGACGAACACCATGGCGACCGTCGCGGCCGCCGCCAGGACCACGGCGACGCCGGCGCCGGTCAGCAGCCGCTTCTTGAGCTTCCCGCCCCGCGGTCGCGGCCCGCCGATCCCGGGCGGCGGCATGCCGGGAATCCCGGGACCCTGCGGCGGCCCGCCCGCGTCCCTGGGTCCGTAGCTCTGGAACTCGAACGCGTCCTGCGGGGCGTAACCGCCTTGCGGTGCGAAGCCTTGGTTCGCGGACGCCTCGTGTGCTGCGAAGTCGATCTGCGGGGCGTAACCGCCCGGGGACGCCGGCCCGTTCTGCGGGGCGTGATCGCCTTCGGGCGCGTAGGCGTCGTACGGGGCGGGGGCGGGCGAAGGCGGGCCGCCGGCGACGAGGACGTCGTCCGGTGCGGGCCGGGCAGGTCTGGACTCCGGAGAAGGGTCGTCCTGATCAGCGCTCACAAGCCATAAGAATGCCCGACGACGCGAGCGGTCGGACCGGAAAACACGCATCGCCGGGCATACCGCCACCATGGGCGAGGGCGGCCGGCCTCCGCGCCGACCGCCCTCACCTGCGGCGTCACTCGCTGTCGAGGCCGCTCTGCAGCGAGGCGACCTCGGACGCCGTGGCGCCGATCACCTTGTACTGCGCGTGCTTGTAGAAGGTGCCGCCGGTGGCCTTGGCCCAGCTCTGCCAGGCGGCGGTGGCGACGCGGCAGCTCGCCCACACCGAGGTGCTGCTGTTGATCGTGATCGTGTCGGTGCAGTTGCCGAGGTCACGGCCGGTCAGCGTGCCCGCGGTGATGTTGAACCGCACGTCGATCGTGATCGGCGTGGACGCCCCGTACGGCGGCCGGATCTTGGCCTCGACGGTGCAGCCGGAGTTGCTGTTGCAGCCGCCCTTCTTCCACTCGTCGACCGAGGGGCGCGCCGACGCGTCGAAGGAGTCCTTCAGCTCGCCCATGCTGGTGCGCATGTTGGAGATGACCGAGGACGCGTCGGACGAGGACTTCGGCGTCACGTCCAGCGAGACCCGCGGCGTGGTCGCCTCGTAGCGCAGCAGCTCGGCGTCGTCGGAGTCGGTGATGTAGAGGGTCGAGGTGAAGGTGCTGAACTTCAGCGCCTTCTTCCCGGACCACGTCGTCTTCAGCGGCTTGACCTTGGCGACGGCGGCCGCGCGGAGCTTGGCCGCCAGCGCGGTCGGCGACAGCTCGTTCTTGAAGTCGATGTCCAGCTTGTCGGCGCTCATCCGGCCCCACTGCGGGCCGCTCTTGAGGTAGTACGGCGTGCCCTCGACGTTGTCGATCTGGTCGCGCCAGTACGACTGGTCGGCCTTCACGAACAGCTTGCCGTCCGCCGACAGCAGGGTGACGTTGTCGGTGTTCCAGGTGACCGGGCCGGTCGCGCGGCCGCCCTTGGTGACGTCCAGCTGGCCCTGGATGCTGTCGGCGCCGCCGCCGAAGTTGCCCTTCAGGCCGACCGCGCGCTCGGCGGCCATCGTGTCGGCCGCGGCCCGCAGCTTCTCCTCGGGCGACTTGCCGCCGCCCTTGGACGCCAGCACGAACACCACGGCACCGATGATCAGGATCACCACGACGGCGCCGCCGGCCAATGCCGCGATCAGCGGTCCGCTGCTGCGCTTGGGCGGGGGCATGCCCGGGCCCATCGGGGCGCCGGGAGGCGGCGGGAAGAACGGCGGCGGCGTGCCCGGTCCGCCGTACCCGCCGGGGGGCGGTGGCGCGCCGGGACCGCCCTGACCATAGCCGGGACCGCCCGGAACGCCCTGGCCGCCCGGGTAGCCGGGGCCGCCCGGACCAGGGGAGCCGCCGGGCCCCGCGGGCGGCGGTGGAGGCGGCCAGGAGGCACCGCCCGGGTTCTCCCAGCCCGGGTTCGGCGGAGGGTTGCTCATCCGGTCACGTCCTTCCAGGTCAACTGACCCCAATGCATCCTCTAGTGTGCAGCAAAACGATGACATTGTGATCCTCCGCGGTGGAGGTACGACGCCACACTCTGCACGTCCCCTTCGGGGATACTTGCTTGGACGCGGACGGGAGGGTGGCGGTGCATAACTATTTCGACTCATATGTCGGCCTTGCCGCGCTGTTGATCGCTGGCGGCGGGATCGTCGGCGGCGGCCTCGCGGCGAACCGGATGCTCCGTCCGCACCGCCCGACTGTGGAGAAGCTCACCACGTACGAGTGCGGCGTCGACCCCGTCGGCGACGGCTGGGCGCACTCCTACATCCGCTACTACGTGTTCGCCTACCTCTACGTGGTCTTCGCGGTGGACGCGGTGTTCCTCTTCCCCTGGGCGACGGTCTTCGCCGCCCCCGGCTACGGCGCCACCACGCTCGGCGAGATGTTCGTCTTCCTGGCGTTCCTGGCCGTCGGGCTGCTCTACGCGGCCAAGAAGGGCGTCCTGTCCTGGACCTGAGGCCCCGGCGGGCCTTCCCCGGGCTGTAACAATGCTTGCGTGGGCACCATCGATCTACCGCCGCCGAGCATCGGACCCCTGTCGCGGCTCGCGCCCAAGCCGGTCAAGTTCGTGCTCAACTGGGGCCGCCGCTACTCGCTGTGGGTGTTCAACTTCGGCCTGGCCTGCTGCGCGATCGAGTTCATCGCCACCTCGATGAGCAGGCACGACTTCATCCGGCTCGGCGTCATCCCGTTCGCGCCCGGCCCCCGGCAGGCCGACCTGATGGTCGTGTCCGGCACCGTCAGCGACAAGATGGCGCCCGCCGTCCGCCGGCTCTACGAGCAGATGCCCGAGCCCAAGTACGTGATCTCGTTCGGCGCCTGCTCGAACTGCGGCGGCCCGTACTGGGACTCCTACTGCGTGACCAAGGGCGTCGACCAGATCATCCCGGTGGACGTCTACGTGCCGGGCTGCCCGCCCCGGCCCGAGGCGCTGCTGCAGGGCATCGTCCACCTGCAGGAGAAGATCGCGGCCGAGTCGCTCGGCGACCGCTACGACGGCGGCGACGCGGTGAGCCCGCCGCCCGAGCCGCGCCCGTTCTCGGCCACCGTCCTGCGCCGCCCCCTCCAGCCGCCGCCCGCGGACCCGCCCGCCGACCCGCCCACGGACCCGCCCGCGCCGGATCCCGGCGAGGTTCCCGAGGCCGCCGCGGACGCCACGCAGCCCGTCCCGCCGCCGGTCGACCATGTGCCCGGCACGGAAGAGCAGGCCGCCGACCCGACCCGCCCGCTTCCTCCCGCCGAGCCGGCGGCCGAGGCCGAGGCCGAGGCAGGCGCCGGCGCCGCCCGTCCGGACGATGAGACCCAGCCCGTGCCGGCCGTGGAGCCGGAGGGCGAGCGCGACGACGCGCCGCCCGCGGAGGGGGCGACCCGTCCGCTGCCGCCCGTGGAGCCGGACGACGAGACGCGGCCGGTTCCGGCCATCGAGGACGAGCCGCCGGGTGAACCGGCCGAGCGGCCCCCGCACGAGCACGACCCGTCGATCATCCCCGGGCTGACCGACGACGGGAACGACGACGAGATCGGCCGGAACCGGTGAGCGCCCCGGCGGAGCTGACCGCCGCCTGGACGGACCGGTTCGGCGCGGAGGTGACCACCGAGGAGACGGCCGGCGGGCTGTCGGTCGGCGTGCCGGCGGAGCGGTGGGTGGAGGCGCTCACCTTCGCCCGCGACGACCTGGCCTGCGGCTTCTTCGACTGGCTGACCGGCGTCGACGAGCTGGACGAGGGGTTCGCCGTCGTCGTCCACGCGTACTCGCTGGAGCGGCGCCACCATCTGCTCGTCCGGACGCGGGTGCCGAAGGACGCGCCGTCCCTGCCGACCGCGACGGGCGTCTACCGGGGCGCGGGCTGGCACGAGCGGGAGACGGCCGAGATGTTCGGCATCGTGTTCGAGGGCCACCCGAACCCCGTCCCGCTGCTGCTGCCGGACGGCTTCGAGGGGCATCCGCTGCGCAAGGACTTCGTGCTGGCCGCGCGGGTGGCCAAGCCGTGGCCGGGGGCGAAGGAGCCCGGCGAGTCGGGGCACGGCGCGCCCAGCCGGCGCCGCGTCCGCCCGCCCGGCGTGCCCGACGAGGGCCCGTGGGCGGAGGTGGCGGAGCGCCGCCGTCCCGCCGCCCGCCCGCCCGAAGAGCGGGGGCCGGATGCTTGAGATCATCGGCAAGCTCGTGCTGGTCGCGGCGGCGTTCGCGCTGCTGCCGCTGCTGGTCGGGCAGGCCGAGCACAAGGTGATGGCGCACATGCAGGGCCGGCTCGGCCCGATGTACGCGGGCGGTTTCCACGGCTGGGCGCAGCTCGTCGCGGACGGCGTGAAGTTCGCGCAGAAGGAGGACGTGGTCCCGCGCGACGCCGACCGGTGGGTGTTCAAGCTGGCGCCGGGCGTCGCGCTCGTCCCGTACCTGCTGGTCCTGATCGTGGTGCCGGTCGGGCCGGGCGGGCAGGTCGCGCTGGACCTCGGCGTCGGGGTGTTCTTCGCGCTCGCGGTGATGGGCGTCGGCGTGATCGGCGCGATCATGGCGGGCTGGGCGAGCGCGAACAAGTACGCGCTGCTCGGCGGCATCCGGGTCGCGGCGCAGCTGATGTCCTACGAGCTGCCGATGGTGTTCGCGGCGTCGTCGGTGGCGATGGCGGCGGGCACGCTGTCGATGCAGGGCATCGTCGGGGAGTGGCGCTGGTGGTGGCTGCCGTGGCAGGCGATCGGCGCCGTGGTGTTCTTCGTCGCGGGCCTCGCCGAGCTGCGCCGCCCGCCGTTCGACATGCCGGTCGCCGACTCGGAGATCATCTTCGGCCCGTACACCGAGTACGGCGGGCTGCGGTTCGCGCTGTTCATCCTGGCGGAGTACGCCGGGATCGTGGTGCTGTGCGCGCTCACGACCGTGCTGTTCCTGGGCGGCTGGAAGGGCCCGTTCCTGAACACCGAGCTGGGCTGGCTCTGGACGCTGATCAAGACCGCCGTGCTGGCGTTCTGCGTGATCTGGCTGCGGGTCAGCTACCCGCGGATGCGCGAGGACCAGCTCCAGAAGCTCGCGTGGGCGTGGCTCGTCCCGCTGTCGCTGGCGCAGCTCGCGCTGACGGGCGTCCTCAAGGTCGCCTTCGCCTGAGCGTCCGCGCGGTCAGGGCAGGAAGATCGTGTACTCGGCGAGCTGCGGCGTGATCGCGGGCGGCAGGTCGCAGTCCACGGCCATCTCCTCCACGGAGACGAACGTGCCGTGCTCGTCCCGGTGCCGGACGACCCGCTCGGCCAGCTCGTCCGTCATCCCCGGCAGCGCGGCGACGATCTCCACGGGGACGTGGTTGACGTCGACGAGGCCGCCGTCGTCGTAGGCGCGGGGGACGTCCGGGCGGCCGATCCGCAGCTCGTGCGCGAGCGCCGGGTCGTCGGCGGCGATGGCGCGGGCGTCGGCGCGCAGGCTCCGCCGGTACTTGGCGTACTCGACGGCGTTCTCGTTGTGGTGGCTGCGCGGGGCCTCCCGGGGATACACGTTCCGGCGGACGGCGAAGGCGTGCGCGGTGCCCGCGGGCCACAGCGTCAGCAGCAGGATCGTGCCGAGCGCGACCAGCAGCACGTTCCCGGTGTCGAGGGCGGCCAGGACCACCGCCAGGCCGAGCCCGTAGCCGGCCGCGGCGGCCCCGTAGTTCCACGATCCGCGCTTGGCGGCGGCGTAGAGGAACGTCACGGGCGTCGCGAAACCGAGCGTGAGGAACGGCATGAGCGCCCACAGGACGCCGGCCGGCTGCGGAGGCGGCGGCGGGACCGGCGGCACCGGACGCAGCGGCGGCACCGGATATCCCCCCGACCCCCAGCTCGGAGACCGGTCCGGCCGGTCGGCCGGTGGCCCCGGGCGCGGAGGACGCGGCGGGGCGGCGGGGCGCGGCGGCGCCGGCGGACGCGGCGCAGCGGGCGGACGGGGCACAACGGTCGGGCGCGGCGCAGCAGGTGGACGGGGCGGAGCGGGTGCGCGCGGCGGGAGAGACGTGCCGCGCGGCGGCGTGAAACCGTCCGGCACCGTGGTCTCGTGCAGGGGCGTGCCCCCCGGAGGCGTCCCGCGCGAGGGCGTCCCCTCCGGCGGCGTGCCGTTCGGAGGCGTGCCGTTCGGAGGCGTGTCGGCGGGCGGTGGGCCTGCGGCAGGCGTGGCGCGCTGCGGGCGGGCATGGTCGGGGAGGGGGTCGTACTGTCCGTCCGCATGGTGGCTCACAGGGCCTCCTTGCCCGCAGGCGTACAGGAGCGTGGGCCGCGGGTGCCCACGTATCGTCCGACGAACGCGGAACCCGCCGCGTTCCACCGCGGCGTTTCGTACGCAATCATGTGACGCGTGGGACGGCTACCAGGAGGCGGGCTGGCCAAGGGGCTGGCCGTCACGTTGCGGACTATGACGCGGCGCTCCATAACGCGTCAATACCCAGAGGTGCAGCCGGATCTGCCCCCGCGCAGCCGGGGGGTGATCGCGCTGTTCGAGGAGAACTGCACCGTCTGCATGCTCTGCGCGCGCGAATGCCCCGACTGGTGCATCTACATCGACTCGCACAAGGAGACCGTCCCCGCAGAGGGCGGCGGCCGCCCCCGGGTCCGCAACGTCCTGGACCGGTTCGCGATCGACTTCGCGCTGTGCATGTACTGCGGCATCTGCATCGAGGTCTGCCCGTTCGACGCGCTGTTCTGGTCGCCGGAGTTCGAGTACGCCGAGTACGACATCGGCGAGCTGACCCACGAGAAGGAGCGGCTGCGGGAGTGGATGTGGACGGTCCCGCCGCCGCAGGCCCACGACCCGGCCGCCGAGCCGCCGAAGGAGATCGGGGCGGCGGAGAAGGCGGCCGCGCGGGCGGCGCGGCGCCCGCCGCCCGATCCGCCGGGGAGCGGCCGATGAGCGGGCAGGAGATCGTCTTCACGCTGCTCGGGGTGGTGACCGTCGGCTCCGGGATCATGGTCGTGACGACCCGGCGGCTCGTCCACGCGGCGCTGTGGCTGGTGCTGTCATTCGGCGCGCTCGCGGGCGGCTACCTCGTGCTGACCGCCGAGTTCGTCGCGTGGGTGCAGGTGCTGATCTACGTGGGCGCGGTCGTCGTGCTGCTGCTGTTCGGGATCATGCTGACGCGGGCGCCGATCGGGGACTCCGCCGACCTGGACTCCGGCAACCGGTGGGCCGCCGCGGCCGTCGCCGCCGCCACCGCCGCGGTGCTGGTCACCGTCATGGTCATGGGCTTCCGGGACGAGCGGATGCCGCTGCGCGCGGGCGGCGGATCGGCGAGCGAACTCGGCGCCAGCGTGTTCCGGACGTGGGTGCTGCCGTTCGAGGTGCTGTCGGTGCTGCTGCTGGCCTCGCTGGTCGGCGCGATCGTCCTGTCCCGCACCGACATCGGGCCGTCCCGTCCTGGGCCGGGGCCGGGGAGAGGGGACGGCTGATGCACCTGGCCTACCCGACCGTCGTCGCGGCGCTGCTGTTCTCCGTCGGCGTCTACGGGGTGCTGGCGCGGCGGAACGCGATCCTCGTCCTGATGTCGGTCGAGCTGATGCTGAACGCGGTGAACCTGAACCTCGTCGCGTTCGACATGTGGTTCCGCGACCGGCTGCACGGCGGGCAGGTGCTGACCCTGTTCACGATCGTGATCGCGGCGGCGGAGGTCGGGCTCGGCCTCGCGATCGTCCTGCTGGTGTACCGGAACCGGCAGATGGTCGACGTGGACCGGCTCCGCTCGCTGGCCGAATCCGACGACGCGGCGGATGAATCGGACGAATCGGTCGAACCGGATTCGCGGCCGGAACCGGCCGAGGAGGCGGCGCCGTGATCTGGCTCGCGTCCCTGGTGATCCTGCTGCCGTTCCTCGCCGCGTTCGCGGGCCTGCTGGGCGGCCCCTCGCTCGGCCGCCTGCTCGGCACCGGCGGCCCGCTGCGCAACGGCCCGGCGCTGATCGCCTGCGCGCCCGCCGCGGTGTCGCTCGTGCTGTCGGCGATCGTCGCGTTCGTCGTCTGGCAGGACCCCGGCGAGCGGACGGGCACGCTGGCGGTGATCGACACCGGCTCGGTGCCGATCCGCGTCGGGCTCCAGGTCGACGGCCTGTCCGCCGTGGTCGCGCTGATGGTCTGCTGCGTCGCGCTGGCCGTCCAGGTGTACTCGGTCGCCTACATGGACGGCGACCGGCGCTACTCGTCCTACACCGCGTTCATCTCGCTGTTCAGCGCCGCGATGCTGCTCGTGGTGTTCGCCGGCGACCTCCTCGTCCTGTACGCGGGCTGGGAGGTCATGGGCATCTGCTCGTACTTCCTGATCGGCCACCACTGGGAGGAGCGCGCCAACTCCCGTGCGGCCGTCAAGGCGTTCCTGGTGACGCGGCTGGGCGACGTCGGCTTCCTCATCGGGATCATCGTGCTCGGGGTCGGCACGCGCACGTTCGAGATCCACGACGTCCTCCTGCGGGTCTGGACGATGCCGGGCTCGACGCTCACCGTCGCCGCGCTGCTGCTCCTCGCCGGCGTCGCGGGCAAGAGCGCCCAGTTCCCGCTGCACACCTGGCTCCCCGACGCGATGGCGGGCCCCACGCCGATCAGCGCGCTGATCCACGCCGCCACGATGGTCGCGGCCGGCGTCTACGTCGTCGCCCGGCTGTACTGGGTGTTCGCGGCCGCGCCGGGAGCGCTGGCCGTCCTCGGCGTCATCGCGGTGATCTCGATGGTCGGCGCGGCGCTCGCGGCCCTCGCCCAGGACGACCTGAAACGCGTCCTCGCCTACTCGACGATCAGCCAGCTCGCCGTGATGGCGGCCGCGCTCGCGGTCGGCGCGAAGTCCGCGGCGATCTTCCACCTGCTGGCGCACGGCGCGTTCAAGGCGCTGCTGTTCCTCGCCGCCGGATGCGTCATCGTCACGGCGGGATCGAACCTGCTCGCGCACTACGGCGGGCTGCGGCGCGGCATGCCGATCACCTTCTGGTCGATGACGGCGGGGTTCGCGGCGCTGGCGGGCGTCCCGCCGTTCAGCGGCTGGTTCAGCAAGGACTCCGTCATCGAAGCCGCCCAGCACGCCGCCCTCCACGGCAACGACACCACCGAAGCCGGCTGGGTCGCCTACACGCCGTTGGTACCGGACCGACCCGGGCCGTCTCCGACCTGGACCTTCTCCGTGCGGCCAGAGTTCCGCACGGATATCGCCATCGGGGTCCCTGGCCGACCCTCGGGCGCGAACTTCTCCGTCGACCTGCCGTCCGGGGTGGCGTGGCTGATCTACCTGGGGTTGCTGCTGACGGTCGCGCTGACGGCGGCGTACGCGATGCGGGCGTGGTTGATGACGTTCTTCGGGGAGCAGCGCGGGACGTACGAGGTCCGCGAGCCGTCGAGGTTCATGTCGTGGACGGTGGCGGCGCTGGCCGTCCCGGCGGCGATCCTCGGGTTCTTCGGGCTCGGCGCGGACGAGCTGCGCCCGCACCTCGGCCCCGCGCTGCTCGGCATCGGGCTCCTGATCATCGGCGCGGGCGCGGTGTTCCTGCTCTGGAACCGCGATCCGGCGGCCGATCCGGCGGCGGCCCTCGGGCCGGTGCGCACGGTGTTCGCACGCGCGTTCTATGTGGACGAGCTCTACGCGATGGCGGTCGTCCGGCCCGTCCGGGCCCTCGCCCGCCATGTCGTGACGTTCGACCGGCGCGGCGTCGACGCGGCCGTCGTCGGGACGGGACGGGGCGCGCGGCGGCTCGGCGGGCTGCTGCGGATCCCGCAGAACGGCAACCCGCAGACGTACCTGACGGGCCTGCTCGCGGGCGTCGTCGTCATCACGGCCCTGGTGGTGATCTTCCGGTGATCTTCCTGTGGATGATGGCGATCCCGCTGTTCGGGGCGCTGGCGATGCTCGTCCCGGCGGACCGGTTCCTGCGCACCGGGTTCGCCGTCCGGGCGTTCGGGACGGGCGTGTCCGCCGCGACGCTGCTCGTCGCGGTGTCCGCGATGACCGCGTTCGACTTCGGCGACACCTCGCGCATGCAGCTCCAGGCGAACTGGGCGTGGGCGCCCGCGATCGGGCTGCGGTTCCACCTCGGCGCCGACGGGATCTCGCTGCCGCTGGTCGCGCTGACCGCGCTGCTGACGTTCCTGTGCTTCCTGTACACGCTGCGGCATCCGCCCGCGGGCGGGCGGATCCGGCTGCTGACCGCGCTGCTGCTCGTCCTCGAGGTCGGGCTGATCGGCACGTTCACCGCGCTCGACCTCGTGCTGTTCTTCGTGTTCTTCGAGACCGTGCTGATCCCGATGTACGCGGTGATCATGCTGTGGGGCGGGGCCGGGCGCCGCGCCGCCGCGGGCAAGTTCATCCTGTACACGCTGCTCGGGTCGGGGCTGCTGCTCGCCGGGATGCTGCTGATCGCCGTGAACGCGGGCACCCTCGACATGATCCAGCTGGCCGCGCGGCACGGCTCCGGCGTCTCCCACGGCGTCCAGGTCACCGCGTTCGCGCTGATGGCCCTCGGTTTCGCGGTGAAGGCGCCGATGTGGCCGCTGCATACCTGGCTGCCGGACGCGCATACCGAGGCGCCGACCGTCGGGTCCGTGCTGCTGGCCGGGGTGCTGCTGAAGATGGGCACCTACGGGCTCGTCCGCATCGCGCTGCCGCTGGCACCGGACGGCGCGCACGTGTGGGCGCCGTGGCTCGGGCTCCTCGCCGTGATCGGGATCGTCTACGGCGCGCTCGCCTGCCTCGCCCAGCGCGACCTCAAACGGATGATCGCGTACTCGTCCGTCGGGCACATGGGGTTCGTCCTGCTCGGCATCGCCACCCTCACCCCCGTCGGGATCAACGCCGCCCTGTTCGGCAACATCGCCCACGGACTGATCACCGGCCTGCTGTTCTTCCTGGCCGGAGCCGTCAAGGACCGCTGGGGCACCACCGACATGGACGCGGTCGGCGGCGGCATGCTCGGCACCGCGCCGCGGCTGGCGTCCGTGCTGACCTTCGCGTCCGTCGCCTCGCTCGGGCTGCCCGGCCTCGCCGGGTTCTGGGGCGAGATGCTGGCGATGCTCGGCGCGTACCGTCCGCACGCCGACCTGCCGCGCGGGGCGTTCGTCACGTTCATGGCGGTCGCCGGGATCGGCGCGCTGCTCACCGCCGGCTACTTCCTGCGCATGCTCGCCAAGATCACCCACGGGCCCGCGCCCGCCGCCGCGCCCGCCACCGCCGCACCGGGTCCGGCCGCGGTCTCCGCCCAGGAGTACGCCGCCTGGGTCCCGCTGATCGCGCTCACGCTGCTGGTCGGGCTGTGGCCGAAGACCCTGCTGGACGTGACCGCCGCGCCGGTCCGCGCGCTGTTCGGAGGCGGCTGATGATCCAGGGCATCGACTACGCGGCGATCGCGCCGCCGCTGATCCTCGCCGTCGCCGCGCTCGGGCTGCTGCTCGCCGACGCCTTCGACGTGCCGCGCCGCGTCCTCGGCCTGGTCAGCGGCGGGTCCCTGGCCGCCGCGCTGATCGCGGTGATCGTGCTGTCGGCCGGCGACCGGCGCGCCACGTTCTGCCTGCCGTCCTCCCTGCGCGGCGGCGGGCCGCGTTCCTGCTCCTACGTCGCCGACGACTTCACGCTGCTTTTCCAGGGCATCGTCCTCGCCGCCGCCGTGGTCGTCGTGCTGCTGTCCCTCCAGGAGATCACCGACTCGAGGATCCCGGCGGGGGAGTACCACTTTCTCCTGCTCTGCGCCGTGATCGGCGCTCTGTCGCTGGTCGCGGCCCGCGACCTGATCCTGCTGCTGGTCGCGCTGGAGACGCTGTCGCTGCCGGTGTTCGCCCTGGTCGGCCTGCGCCGCTACGACGGCCGGGCGTCCGAGGCCGCGCTCAAGCTCTTCCTCGTCTCCGTCGTCTCCACCGCCGTGATGCTGTTCGGCATCTCGCTGGTCTACGGGGCGACCGGGGCCATGCACCTCGACCGCATCGCGCCCGCGCTCGCCCGCGTCCCCTCCGACCTGGACCCGGTCGCCGCCGTCGGCGTCGTCCTCGTCCTCGCCGGGTTCGCGTTCAAGGTCGCCGCCGTCCCGTTCCACTTCTGGGCACCGGACGTCTACCAGGGCGCGCCGCTGCCCGTCGCCGCGTTCCTGTCCGTCGTGTCGAAGGCCGCCGGATTCGCCGGCCTCGCGATCGTCCTCGCCCTCGGACTCCCCGCGTACGGGCACGTCTGGGGACCGGTGATCGCGGTCCTCGCCGCGATCACCATGACGCTCGGCAACCTCGTCGCGCTCCGCCAGCGGACCGCGATCCGGCTGCTGGCCTGGTCGTCCGTCGCCCAGTCCGGCTACATGCTCGCGCCCCTGTCGGTCGGCTCCCACCGCCTGCCCGAGGCCGTCGCCGCCACGACCGCGTACGTCGCCCTCTACGCCGTCATGAACCTCGGCGCGTTCACCGTCGTCACCGGCTTCGCCCGCCGCGTCCTCGACGGGCCCCGCCCCACCTGGGACACCCTCGACGACTACCGCGGCCTCGCGCACCGCAGCCCCGCCACCGCGACCGCCCTCGCGTTCTTCCTCATCTGCCTCGCCGGCCTCCCGCCGGGCGTGATGGGGCTGTTCGCGAAGGTCGTCGTGTTCCGCGCCGCCGTCGCGGGCGACGTCACCTGGCTCGCCGTGATCATGGCGGTCAACACCGTCATCGGCCTGTACTACTACCTCGCCTGGGCCGTCCGGCTGTTCACCCCGCCGGCCCGCCCGTTCGCCGACCCCGCGCCCGGCTGGCCCGTCCGCGCCGCCCTCGCCGCCACCGCCGCCGGCGCGGTCGTGCTGTCCATCGCGCCCCAGATCGTCCTCCAGACCGTCACCGCCGCGACCTAACCTGGAATGGTCGCGCCGGTCCCGGGAACGTCGGGGCTGGTCACACCGTTGTCGTTCATGGGCGGACCGGACGGGAGGCGGCGCAGAGTGCGGTTCAACGGCGTCAAGACGGCGGCACTGATCGCCGCGCTGTCGGCGTTGATGCTCGCGATCGGCTGGGCGTTCGGCGGCACCGCCGGGCTCACCATCGCGCTGGTCATCGCCCTCGGCACCAACGGCGTCGCCTACGCCTTCTCCGACCGGATCGCGCTGCGCTCCATGCGCGCCCACCCCGTCGGCGAGATCGACACGCCGGTGCTCCACCGGCTCGTCCGCGAGCTGTCCACCACCGCCCGCCAGCCCATGCCGCGGCTGTACGTCTCCGAGACCCGCCAGCCCAACGCGTTCGCCACCGGCCGCAACCCGCGCAACGCCGCCGTCTGCTGCACCCGCGGCATCCTGCGCATGCTGGACGAACGGGAACTGCGCGCCGTCCTCGGCCACGAGCTGTCGCACGTCTACAACCGCGACATCCTGATCTCCTCCGTCGCCGCCGCCATCGCCACCGTGATCACCTACCTGTCGCACCTGGCGATCTTCCTGCCGATCGGCCGCGAGGACGACGACGACGGACCCGGCCTCGTCGGCGCCCTGCTGATGCTGGTGCTCGGCCCCGTCGCCGCGGCCGTCGTGCAGATGGCGATCAGCCGCACCCGCGAGTTCGCCGCCGACTCCGCCGGCGCCCGCCTCACCGGCGACCCGCTCGCCCTCGCGTCCGCGCTCCGCAAGATCGAGGCGGGCACCCAGGCGATGCCGCTGCCCCAGGACCCCGAGCTCGCCACCACCAGCGCCCTGATGATCGCCAACCCGTTCCGCGGCGCCGGCATCGGCAAGCTGTTCTCCACCCACCCGCCGACCGCCGAGCGCATAGCCCGCCTCGAACGCATGGCGGACCCCCACCAGGACCACCGCCCCCGGTGACCGCGACCGCGAGCCGTCCGATCGCGGAACCGCCGCAGCCCCGCGTGATCCCGTAACCCGCCGTCCGCTCCACCGCGTCCGCGACGCCGCCCATCCAGTTCCCCGGCACGGCCGCCGCAATAGCCCGCGCGGTCACCTCCAACAACCGCCGACCGACCTCATAGCCCAACCCGCCGCATCCGCGCCCTATGACCCGCGCCCCGCAGCCGACCGACACCAAATCGCCATCGATCAGCACCCGGCCGTCCGAAATGCCGCGAACGACCACGTCATTGACCGACACGCAAACGTTCGCTCAGGATCCGCCCGCCCACCGCGTCCAGCTCCGCCAGCGGCATGCCCGGCTCCGCCGCATCCCGCCCTGGTCCCGATCGAACCAACGAGCCCGCCGCCGCGTCATAGACCACGAGAGCGCGTCGGCCGCCTCTGCGGGGGAAGCGGCCGGCGCGCTCTCTCTGCTCTACCGGTAGTTGACGAACTGCAGGGCGACGTCGAGGTCCTTGCCCTTGAGGAGCGAGATGACCTGCTGGAGATCGTCCTTCTTCTTCGAGCTCACCCGCAGCTCGTCCCCCTGGATCTGGGCCTTGATCCCCTTCGGCCCCTCGTCCCGGACGATCTTGCCGATCTTCTTGGCGTCCTCCTGGGAGATGCCCTCCTTCAGCCCGACGCCCAGCTTGTAGAGCTTCCCCGACAACCGCGGCTCGCCCGGATCGATCGCCTTCAGCGAGATCCCCCGCTTGACCAGCTTGTCCTTCAGCACGTCGAGCACGGCGTTCGCCCGCTCCTCGGTGTTCGCCTGGATCTCGATGCTCTCCCCGGACCACTTGATCCCCGCGTCCACGTTCCGGAAGTCGAACCGGTTGGCCACCTCCTTGGCGGCCTGGTTCAGAGCGTTGTCGACCTCCTGCCGGTCGAGCTTCGAGACGATGTCAAACGAGCTGTCGGCCATCAGGCACACTTCCCCTCAGCAGCACCTTCGCGGTCCAGAGAGCGTATCGACTCGCGCCGCGCCCCCGCCGCTCCACGCCGCCCGCCTCCGATGTCACGACCACGCCCCGCGTCCGCTATTCTTTCCAGTGCCGTCGCGAGAGCGACGCCACGGCGGGTTGCCCGAGTGGCCAATGGGAGCGGACTGTAAATCCGTCGGCTTAGCCTACGCAGGTTCGAACCCTGCACCCGCCACACCACGCAGAACGGCCTCTGACCAGGCACAACGGTCAGAGGCCGTTCGCTTTTCCAAGATCCCTACCATGCAGCCAGATGCCACCGAACGCCCCCGGATGTCACCGGTCCCGGAATATACGCGGAATGAGTTCGGACGCGTTCTCGCAGGTCGCGCCAGGAAAGCCGAAGGGGCTCCGGCGCGAACCAGAGCCCCCACAGCGTAGGCGTGATCGTCGATCCGCTGGTTGGCCCGATGGTGCTGACCGAGGATGCACTTGGCGTAGCCCTGCAAGAAGGCCTGGACGCTGTGCCCCGCCCGTTCCGCGACCTCGGTAGCAGTGACCCTCACCGGGGCCAGGGCCAGCCCCGCGCATGCACGATCGCCTCCCGCAACTCGCGAGGGTTGAGCGCCTCCACGAGCCGGGCATCAGCGCCGAGCCGGACCATCGCCCACCATGATCCGGTGGCCTTGCCGTACCAGGCCCAGATGCCGGGGAACTCGCGTTCGATCTGCGCCGCGACCGGACGGCCACTGATCCCGTCCGGCAGCACCACCGGAACCGCGCCCATCACGAACCACCGCCGTCCGGCGAACCGGCGAACGGCACTGCCAGCACCCGCGTGATCCGGTCCGCCGTCGTGTCGGTGTCCAGCAGCGGGCACAGCGGCTCCAGCTCCGGCGGGGACTGGCGGGTCGGCCCCGACCACACCCACAGCCACCACAAGTTGCCATCGTGACGGCGGCACAGCACCTCTTGCCGCATGCCCGGATGCATCAACGCCCCGCACGGGTCGTCGGGGTCGGGTTCGCCGGCCGGGTTGCTCACCCGCACCGCCCCATGTCCCCACACCACCGCCTCCAGCCCGCGCTGCTTCAACGCATCCACCAGCCCCAACGCCGCCGGACGCCACGCCGTGTCCTTCAGGGGCTGCCTGCTCACCACGTCCATGACCCAACTCCCGGAGATCCAAGCGGGACCGGCGGACGAGCGGACGACGTGGGTCCCCACTCGTTCGGCACGGCCACCTCGGGGGCGAAGCGACCGCGCTATCTGGTCGCCCGGCACGCCCGCCGGGTCCCGCGGCTTCATCTACGCCGCGCGCGTCTTGCGCACCGGCGAGCACCAGCGGCACGGCGTCCGTCGCACCTGCGGACCGGGGTCACCCGGTGTCTCTACGAACGGCTTGCCGGTTCTCTGCTGCTGCGTCATGCCGACCAAGATCTGCCGAATCCCGGTCGGCGCCCATTCCCGGGCGATATCCCGTGGCGGGATATACGCTCGGCGATGACCGGTCACGCGGAGGGAGACCTGATGTCGGGACGGGCGTCAGACCCGATCGTCATCCCGGACTCACTGTGGCGGCGCCCGCAGATGGTCGAGGCCCTGACCGCCCGCGACATCCGAACCGTCTTCCACCTGTTGCGCCAGTACGCAGGCGCCAGCCAGACCCAGATCGCGATCGCCTGCGGCATGTCGCAGGGCAAGGTCAGCGAGACCATGAAGAAGGGCGGCCGCCAGGTCACCACCCTGGAGGTCTTCGAGCGCATCGCCGATGGCCTTCAGATGCCCGACCCCGCCCGCATGACCTGGGCCTGGCCCCGCGCACCCTCCCCGCGCCCAGCCCGCCGACCACCACCAACGCGACGGTCATCACACCACGGGATGCCCCCGCGGACTTGGTTCCGCCGCATTCCTGGGTTCCCTGGACGTAGATCCCGACGTCGAGGAAGGGGACCCCGTGCACCGCAGAACCTTCGGCAAGCTCGCCGGAGCCAGCGTGTTCAGCGCCATCCTCGCCGACCTACCCGCCGATGACGCACCTCTGGAAGGCGTCGAGGCATTCGCCGCCGCCCTGGCCGGATACCCCGCCATCAACGACGACCCGTCCCCGGCCGCCCTCAGCATCGCCCGCCTGGACGCCGCCGTAGCCGCAGCCAAACGCAACTACCAGGACTGCAAGTACTCCACCGTCATCAACTCCCTGCCCGCCCTGCTGGCAGACCTGCGCAACGCCTGCACCACCTACGACGCAGACGCCCGTCTCCAGGCCGAAGCGCTCTCGGCCGAGGCCCACCACGTCGCCGCGAGCATCCTGCTCAAACTCGACCACGAAGGACTTGCCTGGCTCGCAGCCGACCGCAGCATGCAGGCCGCCCGCCGCAGCCAGGACCTCACGATCATCGGATCAAGCGCCCGAATCATCACCCACGCCCTGATGAACGACGGCCACCACGGCGCCGCCACTAAGACCGCCAGCACCTACGCCGAACGCATCGACCACGACATCGACCAGCGCACCCCCGACTTCCTGTCCGTCTACGGCGCGCTCCTCCTCCGCGGCGCGGTCGCCGCCGGTCAACGCTCCGACCGGCACACCGCTGCCACCCTCCTGGACGAGGCCGAAGACGCGGGCCGCGAACTCGGAGGCGACTACAACCACCGTTGGACCGCGTTCGGCCCCACCAACGTCCAACTCCACCGCGTCAACATCGCCCTCCAGCTCGGCGACGCCGGAGCCGCCATCCAGCACGCCCGCGCCGTCGACCTGAACCGCATCCCCCTCACCGAGCGCAAAGCAACACTGCTCATCGACACCTCACGCGCCCTCACCCAGTGGGGGAAGCACGACAAGACATACGACGTCTTGCGCTTCGCTCACCAGCTCGCGCCCGAGGAGATCTCCGCGCGCCCCGCCGTCCACCGCATGCTCGGCGACCTCATGGCCACCGCCCCGCCCAGCATCAAGCGACAGCTCAAGGAGTTCACGACAGAAATCGGGGTGCGCCTGTGACCGACGCCGGAGCCGACGACGAGCGCCGCCGCGTCCTCTACATCATCGTCTGCGCAGCAGGCCCCGCCAGCGACGTCGGAAAACTCGTCACGCTCGCCCATCAACGAGGCTGGGACGTCCAGATCATCGCCACACCCTCAGCCCTGGACTTCATCGACGCTGAAGCCCTCGAAAAGCAAACCGGCCGCCCCGTCCGCAGCCACTACCGCAAGCCAGGCGAACCGCGCTCACCCAAGGCAGACGCCATCATCGTGGCCCCCGCCACCTACAACACCATCAACAAATGGGCTGCCGGCATCAGCGACACCTACGCCCTAGGCATCCTCGCCGAAGCCCCCACCCTAGGCATCCCCGTAACAGTCCTTCCCTTCGTGAACACGGCACTAGCCGCACGCCACCCATTCCAACAGAGCCTCAAAACCCTGAGAAGCGAGGGCGCAAGGGTCCTACTCGGCTCCGGAGGGTTCGAGCCCCATGCCCCCGGAACAGGCGGCAGCCAAAACGACACCTACCCATGGCAGACAGCCCTCGATGAGGCCGAGCACGCACTTCCTCCTCACTAGGAGAGCAGCCCGCATTAGTGACGCACCCGCATCGCTGCTCCCCGTCGCCCTCAAAGCCGCGGAGATAACCAGTGATCTCGTGCGGACCCGCGTCCCCGGCCTGCTCACCGCCAAGGGCGACCGCGACATGGCCACCGAGGTGGACTACGCCGTAGAATGCGCCGTCCGCGACTACCTCAAAGAGCGAACCCCCAACATCGCCATCCTCGGCGAAGAAGAAGGCATCACCGGTGACACCACCAGCGATCTCCTCTGGGCCGTCGATCCGGTAGACGGCACCGCCAACTTCGTCCGCGGCATCCCCCTGTGCGGCTTCTCCCTCGGCCTCATCGAACGAGGCCGCCCCGTCGTCGGCGTCATCGACCTTCCGTTCCTGAGCACCCGCTACCACGCCGCCCAGCACACCGGCGCCTACGTCGGAGACCGCCGCATCCAAGCCAGCATGACCACCGACCTCAAAGACGCCATCGTCGCCATCGGCGACTACGCCGTAGGCGACGGATCCGAAGCCAAGAACCCCATCCGCATCGCCCTCACCGAGCGCCTGGCCGCCAACGTCCAACGCGTCCGCATGCTCGGCTCAGCCCCCATCGACCTCGCCTGGGTCGCCGAAGGCAAGCTAGACGCAAGCATCACACTCTCTAACAAGCCCTGGGACACCGCCGCTGGCATCATCATCGCCCGCGAAGCCGGCACCAAAGTCACCGACCAAGACGGCACCGACCACACCTCCAACTCAGTAGCAACCATTGCAACTACCGCTCCGCTTGCTGAGCCGATTGAGAAGCTGATCTGCAGCGCAAAGCGAAGAGGTGATCTTAATCAATCAACGTAGGGATGTAGACTGGCCGATTTCGGGCTCAAGAAGTGCAAGAAGTGTGTTGCAGTAAGGCCCGACCGCTAAGCCTATTGGTCCATGGGGCGGAGCAGCTTAACCTCAGGGGGGAACGACACTAGTTTGTGCGGTAGGCCCGATGTCATTCGCCCAAGTGACTCCTGAGGCCAACTGGTCGCGAAAATCACTTGCGCTCCAGAGGCGGCTACTCGTGCCGCTCGCTCCAATAGTCCACGAAAGCTGATCTCTTGAGTCTCCTGTTGCCTTGGCTCATCAAACATCAACATACGAGGATGATTGGTGCCGTAGGTTATAGAGGTCTCCAGAACACCCAGAAGGTACGCCCAAATAACGCGAATCATGTCACTGGCGGACAAGTCGAATCCGAGGTCAAACCCTTCGTGAGAAGGACGGTAGGTGTCCTCCGATATTTCGACGCTTTTCGGATCAAGAGAGCTGAAATGATACTGTTGAAGTTGTGATACAACATTGCCTTGGAGGTGTTCGACCTTGCGGCGGTCCAGTGGAGACCGAACTCGGTCTGATAATTGCTTGAGGGACTGTCGGTTTTGCTGCCACGAGAGGGAAAGCTGTTGTAGTGACTGAGTCGATGCGTAAACACTAGACTGTGCTTTTCTCAATGAACTAATTTCGTCCTCAGTCTTAAGGCGCTCGGTGAGCTCTGCTACAGAAGGTGTGGCGGATGGTGCAGTCAATGCATCCTTAACTGCACGGATCTGACGACGTAGCTCGCCACTCCTCACTTGGAGGCTCTTTAGCTTGATGTTCTCGACATCAACGAGACTGGCGTAGTCATTTCGCATTGCCCTGAAGGTTGCCAACTCTGTTTCTATATAGTTAATGCTCTCTTCCACGGTCATGGGATCGTCTGTTATATCAAAACCGTCCGCGATCTCTTGCTGACAGGTAGGGCAAACAGAGTGATTGCTGAATACCGGGGTGTGATCAGAACCGAGATTGACGAGCAGTGCGGCGTCTTTATGCCTTTGCAGATCTTCTTCGAGTGCTTCGACACGGAGTTCTACACTACTGAGCCTGGCCGCTGCCTGGCGTCGTTCTGTTGCAGCCATTACGCTTGCCGAGTTCAGCTCCGTCAGATTGTCCTGTAGTTCACGAAGTTGCTCCTCCAGGACTTGCGTATTCTCGCCGACCGCTCGGACTTCTCTACTAGCGAGTTCTTGCATCCTAGACGCTAGTTGAGACAGGTGCTCATCAAGCGAAAGCCAGCTGCTACCCAAGTATACGGAATAACTTGGTGCGATTTCTTCAGTGCCAGCACCTCGTGGGCTACCCGGAATTCCTTTCACTGCGATCGAAGCGGCGTCGGCGACACTGCTAACCGCGGCCACAGTTTGACGCCACTCGGCTTCGATAGCGGCACCCGCTGATTCGAGTCTCTGACGCTGAAGCACGTAGCTGTATTCGTCCAGGGAAAGAATGAATTCTGCTGCGCGACGAGTAACATCACGAATCCCAAAGTAGGTGGGTATTCGTGCTTGCACGCCTGACCATCCATGCTTCTGTTCGACGTAGAAGAAAGGAAAAAGGCACTCTAGATAAAGCAGTCCTTCGCTTCCATCCATTCTTGATACTTGGGGCAGTTGCCACCCCAGGTATTCCGCGAACATCTTATGGAAGCCGGCCTCTCGTTGCGCTGCCCCTCTTCTTCGCACGAAGTAGTCCTGCGACGGGCCGGGGGCGACGTCTTGTGAAGTCAGAACTGGGCTACGCCAGGTCTGAATCAGGGCCCTGTCACGACTTGAACTCTTAACCGCGCGACGAACGGTTAATACCTCACCGTTCGAGTTCTCCATCTCCAGCATTACCCAAGATTCCGTGACCCGTAGTTCTTGGGCTTCTATCTTGACGGAATCTGTCATCGCATGCGCCAAAGGAATATCTCGGCGAGCGCTGAGCATTCCTTCTAGTCCCAGCGCATATATGATGGCTTGGAGGCATGTCGATTTACCGCTGGAGTTGTCGGCACGCAACAAATTTAAACCAGGAGAAAAAGGTATATCTACGCCGCACAACGGCCCTGTTGTTTGGACTCGTAGGCTAAGAGAGCGAAAGGTAAGCATGATGTCAACCTATTAGTTCCCGAACATACTTCTGAGTCATGCGTCGTGGAAACAGCTCTAGGAACTCTTTTTCGGCGACCATAATGTCTTCACGTGCCCAAATTTTGTTCGCCAGTAGTAAACCTGGCAAGGTCAGTACCAATACCTGCCTGGTATTGCGAACTATCAGCGACTCTTTTTCGGCGATCGCTATCGTGCGAGTGAAGACTGGGTCATAGCGAACAAGTAGGTCCTCCGGCTGCTTATCGCCACGAAGGACGTGCCGGACCACGTCCCGCGCCTCGCGAGAACGCAGGGCCCATCCAATAAAGTGAGTCTGTTGCAAAGTGGCGGAATTGCCACGGCACCGCGATAGAATCAAGACGAGTGCGGAAAATCGCCAGCCCAGCCGTAGATCTCCGGGGACAGGGTCTGGACGGCGCACAAAAGTGATTCGCGAATCGATCTCAGCGAACGCCTGCTCTAGCTCCTCGACGTTCATCAATTCCCATCAACTTCCTCGTAGAAATCGAGGGGGCACCTCATCAACCATTCGGCGACGGATGCCCAGGCCAGCACCTTTCGAAGGTTCGTGTCAAGAGAAGGAACTTCGCTTTTCAGCCCCTCCTCGACTTCCTTTGCGATGGAACTTATAACTCCGGCCGTTGGTTCAGGTTGAGTGTGCTCCAAGACGAGCATTCGCTCTTTGCGGTTTCGATATCTTTCGGCCATCTCCCATTGGTCAGGATATTTCATGCGCATCATGTCCAAGGCATTGTTGCCGTCGATATATTGCGAAACCAATCCCTCTATATAATTATGCCTAAGCCGCCCATTGATGACTCGGGCGAGCTTAGTGTCGACCTTGTCGACGAGGTCGCTATTGGAAGAGATCCAAGCACTGATATGTTCTTCAGAGGAGTTTCCGATTTCAATTAAACGCTTCGGATTTTTGAGTACCTGCTCTCGTGTATCGGCAAATGAATCATCAGTCAGAACTACAATTCTAAAGTCGGGTGCTATGTGAGACAGTTGTTGGGCGCGAATTTCGGCGGCTTTGGTTGTAGCGTGCTGAACAATATAACGCGAATCATGTCTGGGCACCATGAAAAGATATTTGCTTATACTCACAGGGCCGAGAAGAATCAGCAGATCCTTTTGGTATTTCCTCAACTTTCCCAAGTCTTCAGTAAGCTTGTCTCTTTGTGCCTGATAAAGATCCTTGGTGTTATAAGAGCTGTCTGCAGCGTAGCACTGCAGTGCATGCCCATCGTGCGTAAAGGCTTCAATGCCCAGATCGCCATCGTGGCGGGCTGGAACACGTTGAACGTTATCAGCACCATATTTGCGCTCTAGGAGTAGGAGACAATAAGCTTCCCATTCCTCTCCTAGCCAATCGTGAGCGATATCCATATGTGTCTCCATAGTGGAGCCGTGACGCAGCCAGTCACCAGGCATCGTAGTCACGCATAAGCCTCTTGTCACGACATTGGTTCCACGAAACTGTTGCAGATCGGCTTTCTCTCGCATGCGTGACCGGTTGAGGCCACTTGGGAGGAGCAAGGAAGCGCCGCACTGCCGAATTGGGCTGATTGGGATCAAGGGGCGGCGCCGCTCGCGCCGCTGCTCCGGCTGCCCGGCTCCGCCGGTCGGCGCGTGCGGCGTGGGCACCGGTCACCGACCGCCGGCCCGGACGTCCCCGCGCCGTTCCGCTCCGCCCAGCTCCCCGGCAAACGGCGGTCACGGGGTACGCGCCGCCGCTGGGGATCGGACGTGTGGTGACGGAGCGTGCGATCAGATGACCGCGGGATGGCTACGGGTCACGCAACTGGTCCCGCGCGTGGATCGGAGGTTGGCGCGCCCTGTGTCCCGCCTCTTTTCCCGCCGGCTTGGGGTAGGTGCACCCTTGGGCCGGGACCACGGAGAAGCGATCACGCTAAGCCCGCTACCAGCTCAGAACGCACATTGCGCTCTGAAGTTGAAGGTCGACAGGTCGGCAGGTGGGCAAGTGTCGTCGGTGGGTTTGTGTCGGAACGGCCATTGGTGTCAGCTGTATGTCCCTAGCATCGGGTCCGTGGGGCACAACGAGGAAACACCGGGCAATCGGCCCGTCAAGGATGCACACAAGACACTGGGGTTGTGGTCGATCCGCCGCGCGCTGACGCTCGCCTTTACCGGCGCGGCGGTGTTGCTGGTCGCCGCGTGGTTCCTGGTTACCTGGCTGCTGGGCTCGCCGCCCGTGGCCAAGCCCAAGCCGCTGGAGACCAAAGACCAACTGGAACTGCTTAAGTTCGTGTTCGCCCTGGTCGCCGGGGTTGGTGCCCTGGTCGCCCTGGTCACCGCCTACCGCCGCCAACGCGTTGATGAGGCCGCCGGTGAACGCGCCGAACGCGCCCAGGCCCACGCCGAACGTGTCCAGGCCCACGCCGAGCATGATGCGGCTGAGCGGCGGGTTACCGACCTGTACGGCCAAGCCGTCGAGCAACTCGGACATGACAAGGCCGCCGTCCGTTTGGGTGGCTTGTACAGCCTGGAACGGTTGGCCCAGGACCATCCCGAACATCGCCAGACTGTCACCGACGTAGTGTGTTCGTACTTGCGGATGCCTTTTCAGCCACCACCGGCGACCGACGCCCAGCCCGAACAGCCCGAGGACAACACCCCCTCTGCCCCGGCGGCCGCCGATGCGGCCCGGCAAGAAGTCCAGGTGAGGCTCGCCGCACAACGGCTCATCAAACGCCACCTGACTACCACCCCACTCGACCAACCCCAACGACGCCCATCCACCTATTGGGACGGAATAGATATCGATCTCACCGGCGCCCACCTGGTCGACTTCGACTTCACCCAATGCCGCTCAACAAACGCTGTCTTCGACAACGCCCGCTTTAGCGGGGACGCCGGGTTCGACGGCGCTCAGTTCAACGGGGACGCCGGGTTTGACGAGGCTCAATTCAACGGGGACGCCGGGTTCAACGGGGCCCGGTTTAACGGGTACGCCAGGTTCCGCGAGGCTCGGTTCAGCGGGTACGCCTGGTTCGACGAGGCTCAGTTCAACGGGGGCGCCCGGTTCCGCAAGGCTCAGTTCAGGAGCGGCGCTCGGTTCCGCAAGGCTCAGTTCAGCGGGGACGTTTGGTTCGGTGGGGCTCAGTTCAAAGGGGATGCCCGGTTCGGTGGGCACGCCAGGTCCGACAAGGCTCAGTTTGAGCGCGAACCCGACTTTGATAGAGCCACCGCGAGCCACCCGAACGTCAACCATGTGTGGCCGAGCTCCTGGCATGCGCAGGTGGTCGACGATGACACGCCAGATGGCATGGCTCGGCTCACTCGCGAGGACTGACAGCAGCGGTGACAGCAACACTAATAGACGCCGCAGCACGCCATCACCGCTAAGCCAAAGGTCAGTACGACCGCAGGAAGCGGTGACCTTGGTCGTGATCGAACTGATGAGGATGCAGTATGCCCGTAACGGCTAGCGAAGCAAGATGCGGAATATGCGCGGAATCGCCGAGGAGTGCGGGCGTGCAGGATGCCGCGTCCATGCAGGTCAGCGCCGGAAAGGCTTCAAGATCCACGGCGGGCTGTAAATCCGTCGACTTGGCCTGCGCAGGTTTGAATCCCGCACCCGCTTCACCTCCGCGAAACGGATATGACCAGGTGCAACGGTCAGGGCCGTTCGTGCTCTGGCCGGCCACCGCTGATCGTCTATGGCTCTCCACGGGCGTCCGCGCTGGGTGTGCGGCCTGTTCCCGGTCTTGCTGCGCCGGCTCGGCCGTCCGCTACTAAGGCGCACACCACACACCTCCGAGCCCGTGACGTCAGGACCTGGTCAGAGGAGGGTGGCGAGTGCTCGCTTCCAGGTGTCCTGGTCGCGGGCCTCGGCCGGTGAGTTGACCTCGCTGAAGCGGACGGTGCCGGACTTGTCCACGAGGAATGTGCCTCGTACGGCCATTCCGCGATCCGAGTTGAAAACGCCATAGAGCTTGGCAACCTCGCCATGCGGCCAGAAGTCGGACAGCAGTGGGAACCGGTAGCCCTCTTCGTTAGCCCAGGTTTTCAGGGCGAAGACGTGGTCGACGGAGACGCCCAGGATCTGGACGTTCTCGTTCTGGAAGGCGCTGATGTCGTCGCGGACGGCGCACAGTTCGCCAGTGCATATTCCGGAGAAGGCGAACGGATAGAAGACCACGAGGACGTTACGTTCGCCACGAAAGGAGGAGAGCGTCACGTCCTGGTTGTTCTGATCCTTCAGGGTGAAGTCAGGGGCTTCAGCGCCGACCTCGGCCGTCATGCGGGGACTCCTCGATGTGGGGTGCCACGAAGCCTAGCCAGCACTCCGTCTGTGGTGGACGGTGTGGGTCCGGGGCGATGAGTCTCTCTCGTGTGGTTCTAAGGGCGAGGGCCACCGCGGCCCGCGGCGGACTTGGTCGAAGCGGTCGGACGGTGCGGCGCGTGTGGTGGAGGGCCGTCCTGGCGTGGCGATCAGCCGAGCTGGGGTGCCGCTTGTCGTGGTCAGGCCTGGCGCATGGCCAGTGGCGCCAGCGGCAGAGTTGTCCCGCTTGGCCGCCGGCCTGTTTTGGGCGCCGGGGGTGAGGCGGCAGATGTGCGGCGTTGCGCGGGACACTTGGGCTCAGTGCTGTCCCCATCTCGCCAGGGCTCGTATGACGGCTGGGATGTCTTCCGGGCGTGCGCGGAGCAGTGCTACTAGGCCGAGAGCGAGCCAGGGCACGATGATCAGCGCAGCAAGAGCGAACGGCACGACAGAACGCCTCTCGTTGGACGACCTCTGCCGCTGGGATCTGTACTACGCCATCCCCCCGGATGGCGCACTACACATGCCAGCGTTGGCCTGAGAGTCACACGCCTGAGGGGCGGATGTCAACGGATCGTTGGCTTCATTGGCGAGCTCGTCTCGCTCTGTGGGCGTGTTCGGTCGGGAGTTGTCTGTGCCGAATTGCGTCGATCATCAACCTCTGTGGCTCGGCGGGTAGAGGTGTGGGAAACAGATGCTCGACTATGAGAAGGAAGCGGTCTGCTACGACAGCACTCGTGGGGGGAGCCGCGGGCGGTGGGTCTCCATGTGGTTGCTCCGTCCGAGAAGCCGATTGGCGTTCTTTGAGACCGGTAGTGATGTGGTAGAAGTGATCGCTCGGCACATTTCGGTGAGGGGTATGATGTGACCTGACGGGGCGGAGCGGATCGCCGGCTTACTTGTGGAGTTGGACGTTATGCCGGTGGAAGTTGGGGTCGTATAGGGGGTACGTCAGGGAGGCAGTCCCGAGGTTTGGCGCGATACAATCGTGCGTTTGCTCTGGTGTGCTGGCGTGGGTGCGGTTCGGGCGGAGTTGGCGGTCTTGCCTGATCAGAGCGCTCTTCGCTCTGATATGGTTTATTGGTTCAGGGGCTTCGCCAGGCGGTGCTGAGGGGTCTCTTTTCGGCGTCTTCAGTGCCGTGTATCGCGGGCGTATTGAAAAACGGATATGCCACCGCAACAGGAGTCCGCCTTTAGTGAAGGCATGGACTGCATTGCATCGCCGTCGGCCCGTCGTACGTGCGGGATCGCGCCCGCCAGTTTACGTCGGAGATCGGACGGTCGTTCTTCGCGCCGGGTGGTTATCGCTGAACGAGGCCCTTCGTACGGGCTGACCCTCCGGTGGTGAGTCGTGGCGATCAAAGTGTGCGTTCTTGCGTTCGTCACTCGGGTTGTCGCGGTGCTGCTGGTGCCTGTCGCGTTCTGCCGCGCGCCGGGGCGGGCCCGCTTTCTGGCCTGCCAATGGGCGTTGAGCCTGCGCTTTCCCGCCGAGGACCTTCGCGGGCTGGCGTCGGAGACGCTGACGGCTTTCACGCATGCGCGGGCCGAGGCGTTCTGGCGGGACGGGCAGCTGATCGGCCTCACCTCGGGATACCGCGACGCGAGGGAGCAGTACCTGATCTTCGCTGAGGAGGTGTGGCGCACCGGCTCGGTTCGGGCGGCGCGGCGCCGGGTGCTGCCGCCGGAGGAGTCCAGCCATGTGCGGGGATTGGCGCTCGACGTCCGGCCGACCGAGGGCGCGCGGTGGCTCGAACGGCACGGTTGGCGGTACGGCCTCTACCGCGTCTACGACAACGAGTGGTGGCACTTCGAGTACCGCACGGCCGCGCCGATCCGGCTGCCGCACCCGGACGCCGCGTCCGGACGGATGCACACGGAGCCTGGCGAGGACCCGTGGGGGCGGTCGTGAACGGGCCGACTTTGCGGACGCTGCCCGAGGCGGTGGCTGAGATCGGTGCGCGGACGCGGAGCAGGATCATGGTCGTGGTCTAGGCCGACGGTTATGGTCGCCGAGGTCGCCGGTGCCGGCGCGACTACGAGCGTTGTGGGGGCGCTTGCGTTGCGGGTCGTGGGGTTGGCGGTGCCGATCCTCACCTGGCCCGGTTCGTTTTGGCCGGGTCGAGCTTCGGTTTCGCGCTGGCCTGCGGCGCGTCCCAGCAACACGCTGCGTTCCAAGAAGAGTGATTTGCGTCACCTATGCTGCGGCGATGGGCGTGTCAGTTTGTATACGTCGGCGATATGTGAGGTCGCATAGCCTTTGGGTGTGCGCGTGTTGATCGTGGAAGACGAGCCCTGCCTGGCCGAGGCCGTCCAGGACGGTCTCCGGCTCGAGGCCATCGCCGGCGATGGCGACTCCGTCCTGCGCGGACCATGGCTCATCGCCACGGTGCCCGGTGTCGGCTACCGGATCGACACCGCTCAGCCCGGCGGCACTCATGCGTAGGCGCCCGGGGCTCAGCGCGCGGCTGAAACTCACCATCAGCTACGCCGGGGTCATCGTCCTCTCCGGTGCGCTGCTGCTCGCCGTCGTATGGGTGTTCCTGTTGCGCTACGTGCCCGACGATGTGATCACGCCCGGGCCGGGATTCTTCCGGAGCAGGGGGCCGGGGCCGCCCTTCATCCCGAACCGCTCGGACCTCTGGCAAGCCTTCGCCCCCCGCGCCGCCCAAGCGCTGGCCTTCCTCCTGCTGTTGGGGCTCGTCGGCGGATGGCTCCTCGCCGGCCGGATGCTCGCACCGCTCACCCGGATCACGGACGCGGCGCGGATGGCCGCGAACGGATCGCTGTCCCACCGGATCCGCCTGGAAGGCCCGAGAGACGAGTTCCGGGAACTCTCCGACGTGTTCGACACCATGCTCGAACAGCTCGAATCCCACATCTCCGAACAGCAGCGGTTCGCCGCGAACGCCTCCCACGAACTGCGCACCCCGCTGGCGATCTCGCAGACGCTCCTCGACGTCGCCCGCAACGATCCCACGCGGGACCGGGACGAACTCATCGAACGCCTCCAGGCCGTCAACACCCGGGCGATCGACCTCACCGAGGCCCTCCTGCTGCTGAGCCGCAGCGACCGCAGGAGCTTCACCCGCGAGACCGTCGACCTGTCCCTCGTCGCCGAAGAGGCCGCCGAAACGCTGCTTCCCCTCGCCGAAAAGCGCCAGATCACGCTCGAGGTGACCGGAGAGAGGGCGCAGACCGTCGGCTCCGCGGAGCTGATCCTGCGGATGGTGACGAACCTCGTCCAGAACGCCGTCGTCCACAACCTTCAGGCTGGCGGCACCGTGACGGTCCACACCGAATCGGAGGACGGGGCGAGCGTCCTGCGGGTCGAGAACACTGGACAACCGCTCCCATGGGACCTGGTGCCGACCCTCACCGAACCCTTCCAACGCGGAACACGGCGGGTCCGGACCGACGAGCATGCCGGCGTCGGCCTCGGGCTGGCCATCGTGCACAGCATCGTCCGAGCACACGACGGGACCCTTGACCTCGCCCCCCGGCCCGCAGGCGGCCTCCTCGTCACGATTCGCCTTCCCAGCACGCGACAGGACCCGGCCCCGACCGGGGCTCACCAGGCCGTGAGAGAACCGTCGCCGGTGGTGTAGCGGCGGACGTCAGCCGTCCTTGCCTGGCAGGGCGTTCACGCGCTGGTACAGGTGGGCGAGTTCGTACGTAGCCGGGCTGCCCGATCACGTCCTGGGAACAGGTGCAGGCGTTCGTATGAGCACTCGTCGTTGATGACGAGCCGGGCAGCAGCGACGCCACCTCCGTTCGGATGGACGATCGTGAACTGCGCTCGCGGGTGGCTACGGGGACTGGAGGTCTTCGGGGGTGGGGATGGGGCCGCCGCCTTCGGGGATCCAGCGGCCGGAGTCGCGCCACTTCACCGCCTCGTGGAAGCCGTGCGCGGCGGCGAATTCCTGGAACCAGCGGCCTTCGGGGGAGTGCCGGGTGATGCCGTCGAAGAGGGTCGCCAGGATCTGGGTGCCGTGCAGGCCCATGTTGTCGTAGGCCTGGTTGATCATCAGTTTCTGCATGGCGAGCTGGTTGACCGGGACGCCGGCGATGCGGTCGGCGAGTTCCTCGACGCGGGTGTCCAGGCCGTCCGGCGGCACCGATTCCAGGACGAGGCCCCAGCCGGCGGCGGTGCGGCCGTCGATGGTGTCGCCGGTCAGCAGCATCCGTTTGGCGCGTTCTGCGCCGAGCCGGTACACCCACATCGCGGTGGTCGGGCAGCCCCAGACGCGTGCGGGCATGTAGCCGATCTTCGCGTCGTCGGCCATCACGACCAGGTCGCACGACAGTGCGATGTCGCTGCCGCCGGCGACGGCGAAGCCGTGCACCTTGGCGATGGTCGGCTTGAGGGAGCGCCAGAGTGAGAAGTAGTCGTCGGTGAACTCCTTCATGGCGGCGAAGTCCTTGATCGGGTCCCAGGCCTTGTCGGCCTGGGTGCCCTGGCCGTCTTCGGCGGAGATTTTCAGGTCGTAGCCGGAGCAGAACGCCCGGCCTGCGCCCTGCAGCACGATGACGTGCACGCGGGGATCGGTGTTGGCGCGTTTGACCGTCGCCGCGAGCTCGCCGGGCATGTGGAAGTCGATCGCGTTGAGCCGGTCGGGCCGGTTCAGCGTCAGGTACGCCTTGCGGTCGCGGACCTCGTACAGGACGGTCGGCTCGCGGTCATTGCTCACGTGGTTCTCCTTTTGCGGAACGCCTGCATGAACTGCTGCGGTTCACCGGTGGTGAACGCCTCGCCGAAGGCGGCGACGCTTTCGTCGACGGCCTGCGGAAGGGGGAGGTCCTCCCATGAGCGCAGGAGCCTTTTCTGCTGCCGGAGGGCTTGCGGGCCGAGCGCGGCCAGGGTGCGGGCGGTGTCGTCCACGGCGAGATCGAGTGCCTCCGGCGGGGCCAGCTTCTGGATCAGTCCCCATGACAGTGCGGTGGAGGCGTCGATGTCCTCGCCTGTCAGCAGGAGCCAGGTGGCGCGGGAGGCGCCTATGAGCCGGGGTAATAGTGCTGCGTGGATCACTGATGGGATGCCTAGTTTGACCTCGGGCATGCCATAGCGGGAGTTCGTGTCGCCGATTCGCAGGTCGCATGACAGTGCGACTTCCAGGCCGCCGCCCAGGCACCAGCCTGCGAGTCGGGCGATGACTGGCGTGGGGAAGTTTCTGAGGTCGTCGCACAGCGCTCGCAGTCGGGTGATGAAGGTGCGGGCGGACGCGTTGTCGAGGGCGGCCATTTCGTCGATGTCGGCGCCTGCGATGAACGCCTTGTCTCCACTGCCGCGGATGACCAGAACCTTTATGTCGTTGCGGGTGTGTAGGCCGGCTAGTGCTTGGCGGACGTCCTCGATGACGGGGGTGCTGAGGATGTTCATTGAGTGGGCATGCGTGATGGTGAGGGTGGCGATGCCCTTCTCGTCCATCTGCACTTCGCTCATGCTCTGCCTCGATGTCGGTGCGCCCAAGGGAGGTGGCGGCCTGGCGCCCTTCAGGCCGCAGCGGTCAAGCGGGCGAGCGGTCGGGCTGGTCTGGTCGCGTCCACAGGTTATTGGATGAACTGTCTGATATGGGGGCGCATTGAATTCGCGTCAGTCCCGTGACCCGAACAGAACAGCCGCCGTGCTCGTGAGGCTGTGAGCACGGCGGCCGTGTCTGTCGGAAGGTCACACGGTCGCGGTTCTGCGGGTGGCGAGGAGCAGCCACAGGGACGTCAGGGTGAGGACGATGCCGACCCCGACGGCCGCCTGCAGTGCGGCGGGCGCTCCCGCGAAGAAGGCCGGGACCGAGGTGAGCGCCGACACCGCGCGGGTGACGACGACCGTCCAGAACCAGCCGCGGCTCCGGGCCGTCCGCCACGTGCGCACGACGCCCGCGAGGGTGATCAGCCCGAGTGCCGCGCCGACCGCGGCGACGGCGTAGGGCGGGTTCTCGCCGTCGGTGAGGGCGAGCGAGATGACGTCGACCGCGCCCAGCAGGGCGGCGAGGATCAGTCCGGTGCGGTATCGGGTGGTCATGGTGGCGTCCTGCCTGGTCATCGTGGGGTCCGGGGGAGGGCTCGGGCGGCGGCCGCGTAGCCGAGGGCGGTCAGGCCCCAGGCGCAGGCGTCCAGCGCGTGGTTGGGGATGCCGACGGCGAACACCGCGTGCAGGGGCTGCGAGACGGCCAGGACGAGGCCCGCCCAGGCGGGGACGACCCCGGCGCGCCACAGCGCGATGCCGAGCAGCAGCACGCCGAGCACGTGGCCGAGGACGAACACGACGCCCGCGAGCGCGACCGTGGGCTCCTTGTTCACCTGGTCGAGCAGGTGCCCGACGGCCGCGGGGGAGAGCCCGGCCCTCGTGCCGCTGAGGGCCGCCTCGTCGGGGAAGACGATCCCGGGCAGCGCGGAGAAGCCCGCCACCGCCAGGACCGTCGCGACGGTGCCGAGGCGCCGGGCGCCGCGGATTGCCATGACGCCGATCGCGATCGTGCCGGGGACCAGGGTGAAGGCCGCCGCCAGGCTGAGCCAGAGCACCGCCTGCTCGGCCCCCTGGTGGGCGGCGACCGCACCGGCCATCGTGGTCATCGAATCGGTCGTCCGGTACGGAAGGATCCCGCGCAGGACCGCGACGGCGAGCGGTCCGGCCGGGATGAGCAGTGCGAGGCCGATGGTGCCGGCCCGGATGCGGCTCGCGCCCTGCTTGGCGGGCGCCGTGGTCGTGGTCATGCCCACACGGTGCGGTCCCGCCCGTCCCCGGAGGGAGGGGGCGCCGCGCGTCCGGGCCGGGAGGACCTCCCGGTGCGGCTGGGACCTGGCCCCCAGGACAAGCCGGACGCAGCGGGTCATCATGACGGCATGGACCGCGACCCCCACGGCCGGACGCGGCGCCGCCGGATCCTGGCGGCGGCGCTGTTCGCCGCCGCGGCCGGCTCCGCGCTCACGGGCGCGGCCTTCGCGGTGGCCATCGGGATGGGCTTCGGTGAGGCGCTGGATTCCTTCGTCGTCACGAACGCGCTGATCGGCGTCTCCTTCGCCACCTGCGGCGTGCTGGTGGCCTGGCACCGGCCGCGCAACCCGGTCGGCTGGCTGCTGCTGGCGGCCGGCGTGCTGCAGGCCGTCACCGCGGGCGCCGTGCCGCTGGTGGGGTACGGCCTGGAGCAGGGGTGGCCGGACGTCCTCGTCCGGAGCCTGGTCACGGTCGCCATCTGCTCGTGGCCGTGGGCGATCGGCCTGTGCCTGCCGCTGTTGCTGCAGCTCTTCCCGGGCGACGCGGCGCTCGGGCGCGGCTGGCGATGGGTCGCGTGGGTGACCGTCCTCACCAGCCCGCTCTTCGTGGCCGAGCTCGCCACCGAGCACGACCCGATCGCCGCCGGGTATCCGCTGGGTTACACCGCCGTGCAGGGCTTGCCGCCGGCATGGCTGACACCGGTCGCGGAGGCGCGGACCCTGCTCGCCGTGCTGGCCGGGCTCGCCGCGCTGGGCGTGCGCTATCGCCGCGGCGACGAGAGCCGCCGGCGGCAGTTGCTCTGGCTGGTCGCCGTCGTGCTGATCATGGCGGTGGCGTGGGTGCCGTGGGCCTTCGTCGCGGGCACACCGGTCGTGGTGCTGTTCTCGATCCCGCTCGTGCCGGCCGCGATGGCGATCGCGATCCTGCGGCACCGGCTGCTGGACATCCGGCTGGTGGTGTCCCGCACCGTCCTGTACGGCCTGCTCACCACGGGCGTGGCCGGCGTCTACATCGGGCTGGTCGCGCTCCTGGACCTGGTCATGCGCGAACAGGTCGGGCTGGGCAGCCCGCTGGCCGCGACCGTCCTGATCGCCGTCGGCTTCAACCCGGTGCGGGTCCGCCTGCAACGCCTGGTCGACCGGGTGCTGTACGGCGACCGCAGCGACCCGGTACGGGCGGTGTCGCGGGTCGGTGAACGGCTCGCGGCCGGGCTCCCCGGTGTGCTGGAGGCGGTCCGGGAGGCGCTGCGGCTGCCGTTCGCCGCGCTGCGCGCCGACGGAACGGAGATCGCCGCCTCCGGCACCGCGCCGGAACTGCTGCACATGCTTCCCGTCACCTACGGGCCCGACCGCATCGGCGAACTGGTCATCGGGCTCCGCCCGGGTGAGAGGCGGCTCGGCCGCACCGACCGGGCGGTACTGGAACTGCTGGCCGCTCCCCTGTCGGTCGCGGTGCACGCCGTGGGGCTGTCGTCGGAGTTGCAGCGCTCCCGGGAGGCGATCGTGGTGGCCCGCGAAGAGGAGCGGCGGCGCCTGCGCCGTGACCTGCACGACGGGCTGGGCCCCGCGCTGACCGGGGTCACTTTCAAGGCCGACGCGGCGGGCAACCTGCTCGCCGCCGACCCGGACGCCGCACGCGGGCTGATCGCCGAACTGCGCCGCGAGGTCGCCCAGGCGGTCGCCGACATCCGCAGGCTCGTCTACGACCTGCGCCCGCCCGCCCTGGACGATCTCGGCCTCGTCGGCGCCGTCCGGCAGGCCATCGACCGGCTCGCCAGGGACGGGATGGTCGTCCGGCTGACCGCGCCCGGCACCCTGCCCGTCCTGCCCGCGGCGGTCGAGGCGGCCGCGTACCGGATCGCGGTCGAGGCGCTGACCAACGCGGTGCGGCACTCCGGGGCGCAGCGGGTGGACGTGCTGATCCGCGCGGACCGGCGGCTCCACGTCCAGGTCACCGACGACGGGACCGCGCGCGACCGGGCCTGGTGCGGCGGGGTCGGGATGGCGTCGATGCGCGAGCGGGCCGCCGAGCTGGGCGGCGTCTGCGTGGCCGGGCCGGGGCCGGAAGGCGGCCGGGTCACCGCCGCACTGCCGCTGGCGGCCCGCCGATGATCACCATCGTGCTCGCCGACGACCACCCGATCGTCCGCAGCGGCCTGGCCGTCCTGCTCGGCTCCATCGAGGGCCTGTCCGTGCTGGCGGCGGTCGCCGACGGCCGGACCGCGGTGCGCGAGGCCGTCACGCAGCGGCCGGACGTCCTGGTCATGGACATCCGGATGCCCGGCCTGGACGGGATCGAGGCCACCCGCCAGATCGCCCTCGCCGCCCCGGACGTGGCCGTGCTGATGCTGACGATGTACGAGGACGACGACTCGGTGTTCTCCGCCATGCGCGCCGGGGCCCGCGGCTACCTGCTCAAGGGGTCCGAGCAGACGGAGATCGTCCGGGCCATCCAGTCGGTGGCCGCCGGCGAGGCGATCTTCGGACCGGGCATCGCCCGCCGCGTGCTGGGCTTCTTCGCGGCCCCGCCGGCCGCGACGGAGCCGTTCCCGGAGCTGACCGACCGCGAGCGCGACGTCCTGGACCTGATCGCCGCGGGCCGCCCGAACACCGAGATCGCCCGGCGGCTCGGCATCTCCCCGAAGACGGTCGCCAACCACATCTCCAGCATCTTCGCCAAACTCCAGGTGGCCGACCGCGCCGAGGCGATCGTCCGGGCCCGCCAAGCCGGCCTGGGCACCCCCGAGGCCACCCGGCCACCCGACAACCGATGACGGCGCCGACCTGCTCGGCCGCCCCTCAGGGCCGAGGGCGCTGGGCGAGGGCGGCGATCTCCTCGACGGTGGTGAGGGGGATCGTCAGGGCGATGTCCCAGGTCTCGTCGTCCTGGCCGATGAGCAGGACGGCTTGGTCGTCCGACATTGCCCAGAACACCGGTGCGCCTGCGCAGACGCCTACGTGCAGGGATCGTCGTTCGTCCCAGACCGCGTCGCGGATACCGGCCAGGCGGGAGAAGTCCGCGAGGGCCGCGCGGATGTGCAGTTCCCACGTCTCGGCGCGCAACGTCAAGACCGGGAGCGGGGCGGCGTCCACGTCCAGCATCGCTTCGACCATCCGGGGATGTTCGCACAAGGCGGCGGCGATGAGTTCCGGGGCGCGGGGTGGTCTCTTCTCGGTGAGTCGTCGAGAGGAGTGTGGACATGAGCGGTGTTCGGGTCCTGGTCGGGACGCGTAAGGGCGCCTTCGTGCTGACGGCGGACGGGAAGCGCGAGAACTGGGAGGTCAGCGGGCCGCACTTCGGCGGGTGGGAGATCTACCACGTCGCCGGGTCGCCCGCGGAGCCGGACCGGCTCTACGCCTCGCAGTCCACCGGATGGTTCGGGCAGGTGATCCAGCGGTCGGACGACGGCGGGGCGTCGTGGCGGCCGATGGGCAACGAGTTCCAGTACGCGGGGGAGCCGGGGACGCACCTCTGGTACGACGGGACGCCGCGTCCGTGGGAGTTCAACCGGGTCTGGCACTTCGAGCCGTCGCCGGTGGACCCGGACGTCGTGTACGCCGGCGTCGAGGACGCCGCGCTGTTCCGGACCGGGGACGGCGGCCAGACGTGGGAGGAACTGCCGGGGCTCCGGGAGCACAGGACGGGGCCGGACTGGCAGCCGGGCGCGGGCGGGATGTGCCTGCACACGGTCGTGCTGGACCCGGTCGACCCCGGACGGATGTACGCGGCCATCTCGGCGGCGGGCGTGTTCAAGACGGACGACGCCGGCAAGACGTGGCGGCCGGCGAACCGGGGCCTGCGGACGGAGGGCATCCCGGACCCGGAGGCGGAGGTGGGCCACTGCGTGCACCGCATCGCCCTGCATCCGTCGCGTCCGGACGTGCTGTTCATGCAGAAGCACTGGGACGTGATGCGCAGCGACGACGCGGGGGAGAGCTGGCACGAGATCAGCGGCGACCTGCCGAGCGACTTCGGGTTCCCGATCGCCGTCCACGCCCACGAGCCGGACACCGTCTACGTGGTGCCGATCAAGAGCGACTCCGAGCACTACCCGCCGGAGGGGCGGCTGCGGGTCTACCGGAGCCGGAGCGGGGGGAACGAGTGGGAGCCGCTCACCAGGGGGCTGCCGCAGAGCCACTGCTACGTGAACGTGCTGCGGGACGCGATGGCGGTCGACTCGCTGGATCCGTGCGGGATCTACTTCGGGACGACCGGGGGCCAGGTGTACGCGTCGTCCGACGAGGGGGACGGCTGGACGCCGATCGTCCGGGACCTGCCGGCGGTGCTGTCGGTGGAAGTGCAGGCGTTGCCGTGATCCGGGTGGTGCTGCCCGCGCATCTGCGGGTGCTCGCGCAGGTGGACGGGGAGGTGCGGCTGGAGGTCGAGGAGCCCACGATCGGTGCGGTCCTGGACGCGCTGGAGGCGCGCTGCCCGGTGCTGCGCGGCACCATCCGCGATCGGCGGACCGGGCGGCGCCGGGCGTTCGTGCGGTTTTACGCGTGCGCCGAGGACCTGTCGCACGAGCCGGCGGACACCGTGCTGCCGGGGCCGGTCGCCGCTGGCGCCGAGCCGTTCCTCGTGGTCGGCGCCATGGCGGGCGGCTAGCGCGGGATGCCGGCGATCATGACGCGCCACCAGCCGTAGTACTACCTCACGTGGTGACCTGCCCGCGGGTCGGATAATCTGGACGTCGTGAAGGGTCTTGGAGAGCTTGAACGCACGGTCATGGAGGTTCTGTGGGCGCGGGAGGACGCCGGCACCGGGGCGGCCACCGCCCGCGATGTCAGCCGCGCCCTCGCCCATGACCGCGACCTCGCCCACACCACGGTGATGACCGTGCTGGACAGGCTCGCCAAGAAGGACTTCCTCGCACGCGAGCGGGACGGCCGCGCCTGGCGGTACCGGCCGGTCGCCAGCCGGGAGAGCTACGTCACCGAGCTGATGCTGGGCGCCCTGGACGAGACGGGCGACCGGGACGCGGCGCTCGCGCACTTCGTCCGGACGATCTCGAGCGACGAGATCGACGTGATCCGCCAGGCGCTGGCGGGCCTCACCACGGAGCCACCGGCATGACCGGCACCGCCCTGCTCGCATTGATCTCCCTGGGGACCGTCGGCGGGGCGCACCTGCTGTCCCGGGCCAGGTGGACGTGGCGCACCCCGCGCCTCGGCATCGCCCTCTGGCAGTCGCTCGGCCTGTGCTGGGGCGTCGCCACGATCGGGGCGCTGCTCGGCGTCGCGCTCGCGCCGTACCGCAAGGGCGTGCTCGGCGGCGTCCCCGGCCTCTACGACGACCAGGCCGCCCGGCTCGACGCCGTGCACATGGCCGCGCTGCTGTCGGCCGTGAGCCTCGCCGCCGTGCTGCTGGTGATGCTGATGTACGCGGTCGTCCGCGTGGTCCGCGCCAGACACCGGCACCGGGTACTCCTCGCCCTCGTCTCCCGCCGCGATTCGGCCGTGCCCGGCACGCTGGTCCTCGACCATCCGGGCGCGGCCGCTTACTGCGTTCCGGGGGTCCGCTCGTCGAAGGTCGTGGTGAGCGCCGGGACCCTGGAGCTGCTGGACCGCGCCGAGCTGGCCGCGGTCCTCGCGCACGAGCGCGCGCACGCGCGCGAGCGGCACGACCTGGTGCTGCTGCCGTTCGCCTCGCTGCGCCAGGTGTTCCCGCAGTTCCGGCTGGTCGGGCGGTGCCTGGACGCGGTGGAGCTGCTGATCGAGATGGCCGCCGACGACCGGGCCCGGGCGGGGCGCCCGCCGCGCGAGCTGGCGACGGCGCTGCTGCGCTTCGCCGCCGCCCGCCCGGCCGCCGCGCCGTCCGGGACCCTCGGCGTCGCGTCCGCGGACGGCATCCCGGTGATGGCGCGGGTCAACCGGCTGCTGGAGCCGGAGCCGCTGTCGCGCCGGGCCCGCCTCGCGGCGACGGCCGCCGTCCCGCTCATCGCCGGTCTGCCGCTGATCCTCATGGTGCTGCCCACCTGAGGTACGGCCCGTCCGCATCGGCGCTTCTCAGTCGGCGAGGACGGTGCCGTACAGGCGGTCGACGTGCAGGCGGATCACCAGCCGCTGGTCCTTGACCATCTGCTCCAGGAACGCCCGCTCGTCGGCGGGGTCGGCGAAGCCGGGCGTCATCGCGAGGAGCTCCAGCCCGGTGGCGTCACCGGGCCTTTCGCTGATCTCGGACAGTTCCGCGGTTCCCTCGGCGACCGCGAACGACAGGTGGTCGGGGCTGGAGGCGTGGAGCGCGGCGCGCGGGTCGTTTCCGATCTGCTTGACCTTGGCGCGCCCGGCGGTGGTGGAGATCCGCGCGACGCGCTCCGCCGGGTCCCAGGCGTAGACGACGGTGGACAGGTGCGGATGGCCGCTCCTGCGGTTGGTGGCCAGGACGGCGAACTGCTGCTCGCCGAGGATGCGGACCAGGTCGTCCTCGCTGATCGGCTTGGGGCCGGGTCCCTGTCCGGGGCCGTACTCGGTCATGGTGATCTCCCTTGGGTGGTCGCGTTTCAGGCGTTGGCGGGGACGGACTCGACGGGCGCGGGCGCGTCCGCCGCCGGCCGCGGGCGGCGCAGGACGAGCACGCCGACCAGGAAGGCGGCGACCAGCAGGCCCGCCGAGACCGTGAACGCCAGGTGGTAGCCGCCGGTCAGCGCGGCGGCCTCGGACCGGCCGTCCGCCCGCAGGTGCTCGGTGCGGGACGCGGCGAGCGTCGACAGCACGGCGACGCCGAGCGCCATCCCGACCTGCTGGACGGTGTTGAACAGCCCGGACACCAGGCCCGCGTCGTCCGGGCGGGCACCGGACATCCCGAGCCCGGTCAGCGCCGGCAGGACGAGCCCGCCGCCGGCGATCAGCACCATGACGGGCAGCAGGCCGGTGGCGTAGTCGGCGTCCGCCGGGATGCGGGTCAGCCATCCCATGGCGGCCATCAGCAGGACGAGCCCGCCGAGCAGCACGGCGCGCTCGCCGAAGCGGCGGCTCAGCCGCGCCGAGACGAACAGCGAGATCCCGCCGATGGCGACGGCGGCGGGCAGCATGGCGAGGCCGGTCTCCAGCGCGTCGTAGCCGAGGACCTTCTGCATGTAGAGCGCGACGAGGATCTGGAAGGAGAACATCGCCGACAGCGACAGCATCTGCGCCAGGTAGGAGCCGGACGCGTTGCGCGAGCGGAGCAGGCGCAGCGGCATCAGCGGGGTGGCGGCCTTCGCCTGCCGGACGAAGAACCCGGCGAGCAGGAGCAGCGAGACGGCGCCGAGGCCGAGGGTGCGGGCCGACGTCCAGCCGTTGGTCTCGGCCTGGACGACGGTGTAGATGCCGAGCATCAGCCCGGACGTGGCCAGCAGCGCGCCCGCGACGTCCGCGCCGGCGCGCAGCCCGATGCCGCGGTCGCGGGGCAGGGCGGGCAGCGCCAGCGCGATGGTGGCCAGCCCGATCGGCAGGTTGATCAGGAAGATCCAGTGCCAGCTCAGCGCGTCGGTGAGCACGCCGCCGAGCACCTGGCCGATGGACGCGCCGGCCGCGCCGGTGAAGCTGAAGACGCCGATGGCCTTGGCGCGCTCGGCGGGCCCGCTGAACAGCGTCACCAGGATGCCGAGGACGACCGCGGAGGCCATCGCGCTGCCGACGCCCTGGAGGAACCGGGCGGCGATCAGCAGGCCGGGGCCGTTCGCGACGCCCGCCAGCAGGGACGCGCCGGTGAAGACCGCGTTCCCGGCGAGGAACATCGCCTTGCGGCCGACGAGGTCGCCGAGCCGGCCGGCGAGCAGCAGCAGGCCGCCGAAGGCGATCAGGTAGGCGTTGACGATCCAGCTGAGCCCGGCGGCCGAGAAGCCGAGGTCGTGCTGGATGGACGGCATCGCGACGGTGACGATGCTGCCGTCCAGGATCGTCATCAGCGCGGCGGCGGACAGGACGCCGAGCGCGGTCCCGCGGGACCGTACGGACACGTTCATGGTCATCTCCCGTTCGAGGCGAACAAGAGAGACGGTAGCAGATAGTTTTGTTAGAGACGATCTATTCTCGACCTACTTGTTGCGCTCCCGCTTGCGGCGCACCGGCTGCGCCTGCTCCACCGGGGCGCTCAGGTGCCCTTCGGTCAGCCGCCGCAGCGCCCGCACGAGGACGTCGCGCTCGTCCTCCGGCAGCGAGTCCAGCGCCGCCGCGTGCACGCGGTCGACGATCTGCTGGCCCCGGCGCGCCGTCTCGGCGCCCTTCGCGGTGACGGCGATGATCCGCGCGCGGCGGTCCGCCGAGGACGGCCTGCGCTCGGCGAGGGCGGCCTTCTCCAGGGCGTCCACGGTCACCACCATCGTGGTCTTGTCCATGTCGCCGATCTCGGCCAGCTGGATCTGGGTGCGCTCCTCCTCCAGCGCGTGCACGAGGACGCAGTGCATGCGCGGCGTCAGCCCGATCTCGGCGAGCGCCGCCGTCATCTGCGACTTCAGCACGTGCCCGGTGTGGTCGAGCAGGTAGGACAGGTCCGTCACGGCATTGGCTGGAGCGAGCGCGGTCATGCGTCCAGCCTACCCAAGTAGTTCCGTTCCGGATTATCTACTGCCATTCGCTTGCCGGTTGGGTTACCGTGGACGCATGAACCGCATCGCGTGCCTCGGCTGGTGGCCGTCCTAGGACGGCCGACACCCGCGCACGCCAGGGCCGTCCGCCGGACGGCCCTTCTCTCTTCTCCGCACCCGGGCCGGCCCGGCGGGGGCCCGCCACCAGGAGGAGAGAGACATGCACGCCACCCGGATGCAGACCACCCAGGCGCCCGACGCGTACCGCGGCCTCGAAGAACGCGTCGCCGCCGAGCCCGGCGCGTTCCGGATCCTGACCGGCGACCGGCCGACCGGCGCCCTGCACCTCGGGCACTACTTCGGCACCCTCGCCAACCGCGTCCGCCTGCAGCGCGCCGGGGTCGAGCTGTTCGTGCTGGTCGCCGACTACCAGGTGCTCACCGACCGGGACGTCGCCGAGCGGATGGGCGAGCACGTCGAGGGCCTCGTCGCCGACTACCTCGCCATCGGGATCGACCCGTCCGCCGCGACGATCTTCCGGCACAGCGCCGTGCCCGCGCTGAACCAGCTGATGCTGCCGTTCCTGTCCCTGGTCACGGTCGGCGAGCTGAGCCGCAACCCGACGGTGAAGGACGAGATCGCCGCGTCCCGGCAGGCGTCGGTCAGCGGCCTGATGTTCACCTATCCCGTCCACCAGGCCGCCGACATCCTGTTCTGCAAGTCCAACCTCGTCCCCGTCGGCGCCGACCAGCTCCCGCACCTGGAGGTCACCCGGACCATCGCGCGCCGCTTCAACGAGCGCTACGCCCCGGTCTTCCCGGTGCCGGACGCCCTGCTGTCCGCCGCGCCGACCCTGCTCGGCACCGACGGCCGCAAGATGAGCAAGAGCCGCGGCAACGCGATCGCGCTGTCGGCGTCCCCGGACGAGACGGCCCGGCTGATCAAGCGCGCCGTCACCGACGCCGACCGGCACATCGAGTACGCGCCCGACACCCGCCCCGAGGTGTCCAACCTGGTGCTGCTCGCCGCGCTGTGCCAGGGCCGCGACCCGCGCGAGGTCGCCGCGGAGATCGGCGACGGCGGCGCCGCGGCGCTGAAGAGGGCCGTGACCGAGTCGGTGAACGAGTTCCTGCGGCCGATCCGCGCCCGCCGCGCCGAGGTCATGGCCGACCGCGGGCACCTGCGCCGCGTCCTCGCCGAGGGCAACGAACGCGCCGCCGCCATCGCCGACCGCACCCTGGACGAGGTCCGCGAGGCGATGTCGATGGCCACCTGAAGGCCGCGTCAGCGAGGGGAGATGCCGTGCAGGACCGTGGCGACCAGGTCGTCCGCGGCCTCGGGCGGGACCTCGCGAGCGATGCCCTCACCCTGGAAGAGCACCGACAGCACCGACTCATGGGAGACGCCGACGAGCATCGACGCGGCCGCCTCCACCCGGGCGTCCGGGGCGAGGCGGCCGAGGTCGCGCTCCGAGCGCAGGTAGCGGACCAGCCGGTCCTTCCAGTCCTCGTCGCGGTCGCTCAGCGCCGCGAAGCGGGCGAGGACCTGCGGCTGGGCCAGCAGCCCGGTGAGCGCGGGCAGGAGCCGCGCGTGCAGGGCCAGCCCGTGGACGACATAGGCGCGCAGGTTGGCCTCGACCGTCCCGGTGCCCGGCTCCGGCAGTGCGCCCAGCCCGCGCATGATCGCCGTGGCGTGGGCGCGCAGCGCGAGGGCGATCAGCTCTTCCTTGTCGGCGAAGTGGTTGTAGAGGACGCCGCCCGCGACGCCCGCCTCCCCGGCGATGGCCCGGACGGTGAGGCCCGCCGTCCCGCGCTCGGCGATCATCCGCTGCGCGGTGGCGATCAGGTGCTCGCGCAGGGACAGGTCGCCGCCGTCCAGCGCGGCCGCTTTGCGAGGTGACATCACCCCGCATCGTAGTGATCCGCCCGCCGCGGGCCGCGGGCCGTCTCATCGGCGGGCCCGCACCAGCAGCCCGGTGGTGCGCAGCCGGACGGCGCCGTCCCGCTCGAACGGCCGCATCGCCTCGGTGATCGCGGCGCGCAGGCCGGCGCCGTCGCCGAGGTTGTGGCGGACGGGCCCCCAGCCGGCGAGGAAGTCCGCCGCGTCGGCGGCGTCGCGTCCCCAGACCTGGTCGGCGTGCACGATGCCGCAGGACACGTCGCGGAACCCGGCGGCGTCGAGGATCTCGTGGACGCGGGCCGGATCGGCGAGCGAGAGCGGCCCGCCGTGCCCGGTCACGGTCTCGGCCTGCGGCGCGATCGCGGCGAACACGGTGCCGAGGTCGGTGTCGGCGAGCGATGTCATGGCCAGGAAGGCCAGCCGCCCGCCGTCGCGCAGCGCGCGGCGGACGTTGCCGAAGGCGGCGACGGGGTCGGCGAAGAACATGATCCCGGCCCGGCTGACCGCGGCGTCGAACGCGGCGTCCGGGAACGGGTGCACCTGGGCGTCGCCCTGCTCGAACGTCACGTTCGGGACGCCCTCCCGCGCGGTGAGGGAGCGGGCGCGGGCGAGCATCGGCGCGGACAGGTCGACGCCGAGCGCCTCGCCGAGCGGGGCCCGGCGCGCGGCGCGCCGGGTGGTGTAGCCGTTCCCGCAGCCGACGTCGAGAACGCGGTCGCGCGCGCCGATCGCGGCGGCCTCCAGCAGCGCGCCGTCGAAGCCGTTGTTGACGGCGTCGTACCGGTCGTGGTGGTCGGCCCAGTGCTCGCCCTCGTAGCCGTTCCATGCCTCGGCCTGGCCTGTGTTGACGACGTCCATCGGAGCCTCCCGTAGTGTGAACGCATGTTCATGAACGTCTGTTCATAATGAGCGCAGGCCGCCGGAAGGTCAAGCGGGGATGCCTTCGCTCAGCTCAGCGCGCTGACGAACGCGGCTGTCGCGGGGTCGGTGGCGCGGGAGTGCAGCAGCTCCGTCCGGTGGAGGACCCGGGGCGCGCGCACGGGCACCTCCGCGAGCCCCTCGCCGCGCGCCAGGCCCGCAGGGAGGACGGCGAGGCCGTGGCCTGCGGCGATGAGCGCGAGAAGGAGCGGCAGGTCGCCGCCCTCGCAGGTCAGGGACGCGGTGAACCCGTCACGGGACCCGGCGGCCCGGCGCAGCGCGGGGAGCGGGACGGCGACGTCCGGAACGTCCAGCCACAGCGCGTCGACCAGATCGCCCAGGTCGACGCCGGGACGGGACGCCAGCGGATGCGCGGACGGCAGCACCAGCGCGAGCGGCCGTTCCGCGACGGCGACGGCCGCCAGCGGGACGGTGTCGGTCAGCCGGAGCGGGTCGTTCGGGGCGGCGATGCCGTCGACGAGGCCGATGTCGAGATCGCCCGCCGAGACCGCCGCGTCGATCTCCGCGCGGGGCATCACCCGCACGGCGGCCTCGACGCGCGGGTTCGCGCGGCGCGCGCCGGCGAGCGGCGCCGCGACGTGCGCGGCGGCCAGCGGTGACGCGCCGATGCGCAGCCGCGACCGCGGCGCGCCGGACATCCGGACGATCTCGGACCGCGCCGCCTGGAGCCGCAGCAGGATCGGACCGGCGTGCTCCAGCAGCCGCGCCCCCGCCTCGGTCGTGCCGACGGGGCGGCGGTGCAGCAGCGTGACCTTGAGGTCGTTCTCCAGCGCCGCGATCTGCTGCGACACGGCGGCCTGCGTGTAGCCGAGCTCGGCCGCGGCGGCGGAGAACGAGCCCGTCCGCACGACGGTGACGAAGGTCCGGAGCAGGTGCGGGTCCATGAGATAAGTGTTGCTTATGACCGCATCGGAAATCATCGTTGGCGCTTAAGCGGGGTGCGGCGCCAGGATCGTGGCATGACCTTCACGGCACGCATAGCCCTGGTGGGGGAGCGGTCCCCGAACGTCCAGTCGCACGTCAGGATCCCCCGGCTGCTGGAGGCCGTCCGGGAGCGCGACGGCCTCCTCGCGGAGGCGTACTGGATCCCGACCGACGAGGCCGGCGGCGGCCTGGACGGCTTCGACGGCGTCTGGCTGCTGCCCGGCAGCCCGTACCGCAGCGAGGCGGGCGCCCTCGCCGCGATCCGGTCGGCGCGGGAGGGCGGGATCCCGCTGCTCGGAACGTGCGGCGGCTTCCAGCACATGGTCCTGGAGTACGCGCGCGACGTCTGCGGCATCGCCGGCGCCCGGCACGCCGAGTACGGGGCGGCCGGCGACGACGCGGTGATCATGCCGTTGGCCTGCTCCCTCGCGGGGCACGAGGGTGAGGTGAACGTGGCGCCCGGCTCGTCCGCCGAACGGATCATGGGGACCGCGCGCAGCATCGAGCGCTTCAACTGCACGTTCGGCCCGAACCCCGCGTACATCGGGACGCTGGAGGCGAGCGGCCTGCGGTTCACCGGCCACGACGACGAGGGGCAGGTGCGCATCGTGGAACTGCCCGGCCACCCGTTCTACTTCGCGACGCTCTTCCAGCCGGAGCTGGCGGGTGACGGGAGCCGCCCGCATCCCGTGGTCACCGCGTTCGTCGCCGCCGCCTGCGCGGCGGTGGGCGAGAGGGCGGCCGCCGGCTGACCGGCGCCCCGGGCGGCGGGGCGCAGGAAGAGCAGGGCGAGGACGACGGTCACCAGCGTCAGGCCGAAGTCGGCCCAGATCGCGGTCTCGGCGGCGGACGCGAACGCGGCCCGGCCGGGGTGCGCGCCGAGCGCGGCGAAGAAGACCGCACCGAGCACCGCCACGCCGGTCGCGCCGGAGAACTGCTGGGCGGTGCTCAGCACGCCGGACGCGGCGCCGGCCTGGGCGGGCCGGATCCCGGACATGACCGCGCCGATCACCGACGGCAGCGTCAGCCCGCCGCCGAGGCCGACGAGGCCGAGCGGCGCGAGCAGCCCCGCGGCGGTGACGCCGCCGCCGAGGGCGTGCAGCTGGACGGCGAGGGCCAGCACGCCGAGCGCGGTGACGACCGTCCCGCAGACCAGCACCCTGGCCCCGAACCGCGCGACGAGCGGGCGGCCGAACAGCGAGGCGACCATGGTCAGCAGGGCCATCGGCCCGAACTCCAGGCCAGCCTCCAGCGGCGTCAGGCGAAGGCCGCCCTGCAGCAGCATGGTCAGCACCACGTTCATGCTGCCGAACGAGGCGAGGAACGCCACGTTGATCGCCAGCCCGAGGTCGAACGAGCGGGCCCGGAACAGGCCGAGGTCGAGCAGCGGCTCGCCGCCGGTACGGGCGAGGCGGCGCTCCCACAGCAGCGTCGCGGCCATGACCGGGACGGACGCGGCGAGCGAGATCCACGTCCAGGCGGGCCAGCCCTGCTCGCGGCCCATGGCCAGCGGGACGAGCGCGAGCGCGAGGGCGCCGGAGATCCCGGCGGCGCCGGCCGGGTCGAGGCGGGGCCGCCGGCCGGAGCGGGCGCCGGGCAGCGAGCGGGCGGCGAGGACGATCGCGGCGGCGCCGACCGGGACGTTCACCAGGAAGATCGTCCGCCAGCCGAGCCCGAACGGGTCGGCCTGGAGCAGCAGCCCGCCGCCGACCTGCCCGGCGATGCCGCCGCCGCCGAGGACGACGCCGTACCAGGCCATCCCGCGCGGCCGGTCCGCCGCCGGGAACGCGGACGTGATCAGCGCGAGCACCTGCGGGACCATCGCCGCGCCCGTCAGCCCCTGGAGCAGCCGCGCCGCCACGAGCTGGCCCGGCGACTGCGCGAGCCCGCACAGCAGCGACGCGGCGGTGAAGGCGGCCATGCCGAACAGGAACAGGCGCCGGTGGCCGAACAGGTCGCCGAGCCGCCCGCCGGTCACCATCCCGCTCGCGTAGGTGAAGGCGTAGCCGGCGATGACCAGTTCGAGGGCGACCGGCCCGGCGTGCAGGTCGCGCTGGAGGGACGGTGTCGCGACATTTACCACCATGTAGTCGAACGACACCATGAACGTCGCTGAGAGGATGACCGGCAGGACCAGCCGGCCGTGCTTTCCGGATGCCATGCGGACCACGGTCGTGGCGCGGAGCCCGTGCCGCATGGAGAGGAATACGTAGTCCGGCGGGCCGGGTTCTTCAGATTTCCGGGCCGGGTTGCTTAGGGGGTGTGGTGGCGTCCGTCTTCGTCGCCCGCACGGCCGAGCTGGCCGCGCTGTCGGACGCCTTCGCGCGCGCGTGCGAGGCCGGTCCCATGGCGGTGCTGATCGGCGGGGACGCGGGGATCGGCAAGAGCCGGGTGGTCGCCGAGTTCGCGGCCCGGCTGCCGTCCCGGACGCGCGTCGTGCGCGGCGACTGCCTGGAGGCCGGCGGCGGCTTCGCCTACGCGCCGTTCATCGCAGCGATGCGCGCCCTGGTCCGCGACCTCGGCCCCGATCACGCCGCCGGCCTGCTCCCCGGCGGCGGACGGCTCGGGCTGGCGCACTGGCTGCCCGTGCTCGGCGCCGCACCGGACGAACCGGACCCGGTGTACGGGAAGGCCCGGCTGTTCGAAGACGTCCTGACGCTGATCGAAAGGGCGGCGCGGGAACGGCCGCTCGTCCTGGTCGTGGAGGACCTGCACTGGGCCGATCCGTCGAGCCGCGAGCTGCTGGTGTTCCTCGTCCACAACCTGGCCGGGCCCGGTGTGCTGCTGGTCGGCACGTACCGTTCGGCCGACCTGGACGAGCGGCATCCGCTGCGTCCGGTGCTGACCGGGCTGGCGCGGTCGCCGCGCGTCCGGCGGACGGAACCGGCACCGCTGACGTGCGCCGAGGTGCGCAGGTTGGTCGCCGGTCGGCTCGGATACGAGCCTGACCGCGACGTGGTGGAGGAGATAGCGCGGCGTAGCGAAGGCAATCCGCTGTTCGTGGAGGCGTTGGCGGACGCCGGCGCACAGGGCGGAACACCGCGTCGCCTGCGGGACCTGCTGCTGGCGGGCTTCCGTTCCCTGCCGGACGGGTCCCGGAGCGTGCTGCACGCCGCGTCCGTGGCGTCGGCATGGGGTGGTGGGTTGGCGCATCGGTTCCTGGCGTCCGTGACAGGGCTGGACGACCTGGCCCTAGAGGACGCGATACGTCCGGCGGTCGAGCACGGTCTGCTGCTGACGGAAGGCGACGGATACGCGTTCCGGCATGCGCTGCTACGCCAAGCCGTCTACGAGGACGTGCTTCCAAGCGCGCGCGCACGCATGCACAAGCGGTCCGGCGCCGCCTTGCAGGCCGACCCCGACCTGGTGCCGGACGGCCGCGCCGCAGCGGAGGAGGCGGCGCATTGGTGCGCGGCAGGCGAGAAGGAGCGGGCGTTCGACGCCCTGTGGCGTGCCGCCGCAGCGGCGCGCGCCGTCCACGCCCATCCGGAACGCCTGCGGATCCTGGAACGCGTGCTGAGGCAGTGGGACGACGTCGCCGGACCCGAACGCGTCCTGGGCGTGGACCGGGCGGAGGTCCTGCACCGCGCGGCGGAGGCGTGCCTGTCGGCGGGCGAGGCGGCGCGCGGCGTCGCCCTCGCGACCGAGGCGCTGGCGGCGCTCGACCGGGAGAGCGATCCCGGACGCGCCGCGCTGCTCCTCGAACTGCGGAGCCTGCTCCGCCACCGGCTCGGCGACCCGGCGCTCGACGACCTGCGCGCGGCCGTGGCGCTGCTCCCGGCGTGGGCGCCGGCGGCGGTCCGGGGCCGTCCGCTGTCCACGCTGGCGAACCGGCTGTTCCTGCTGTCCAGCCCGGACGAGTCGCGGGCGCTGGCGACCGAGGCGCTCGAGGCGGGCCGCGAGTCGGGGGACGCGCGGGTGCGGGCGTGGGCGCTGCTGACGCTCGGTTCCCTCGACGGTGCCGCAGGCGACCTGGACACCGCGCTCGCGCGGATCGCGGAGGCGGCGCGGATCACCCGGGCGGCCGGGGAATCGGCGGTTCCGCTCGTCATCGCGGCGATGGCGGAGGCGGACGCGCTGCACGGCATGGGCCTGGACGAGCGGGCCGTGGAGGCGGCCACCGCCGGCCTGGAGACCGCGCGCCGTTCCGGCCTGGACCGCGACCAGGGGGCGGGCCTCGCCGCGAAGGGCGCCGAGCCGCTGTGGGCGCTCGGCCGCTGGGACGAGGCGGCCGCGCTGCTGCGGGGCGTCCTCGCGCTCGACCCGCCGCCGCTGTTCGCCGCGCTGGCCCAGGTCAACCTGGGGACGGTCGTGCTCGCCCAGGGCGACGTCGCGGCGGCCGGACAGGCCGCCGATGCCGCGTACGCGATCATGGGGGACACGTACGAGGGCAAGGCGTTCCGGCTGCCGCTGCACGACCTGCGCTGCCGGATCGCGATGGTCCGCGACGACCTCGCCGGCGCGGACGGGATCCTCGGCCGCGCCCTCGACGGGCCCGGGCTGCTCGCCACGTCGCGCTTCGCGTGGCCGCTGCTGCTGACCGGCGCCCGGCTGTGCGGGGAGCGCCTCGCCCGCCCGGACGCGGCGGACGGTGCCCGCGAACGGCTGGCTCAGCTGCATGACCTGGCCGGACGGCTGCCGGTGATCGGCCCCGTCCAGCGGGCGTACCGGACCGGGTTCCACGCCGAGGCGGGCGACGGGACCTGGGACGAGGCGGTGCGCGCCTGGCGCGAGGTCGGCCGCCCCTATCCGCTCGCGCAAGCCCTGTTCCGCGCGGCGGAGGCGCCCGGCGTCCCGTCCGCGCAGGCGGCCGAACGGTGCCGCGAAGCCGCCGCGATCGCCGCGCGGCTCGGCGCGAAACCGCTGCTCAGGGAGATCGAGCGGCTCGCCGCCCGCGCGCGCCTCTCCCTGGCCGAACCCGAACCGGAAAAGGAGCCCGCCGCGCCCGATCCGGCTCGCCGCCTCGGCCTGACGCGCCGCGAGACCGAGGTGCTGCGGCTCGTCGCGGACGGGCGCAGCAACCGGCAGATCGCCGAGGCGCTGTTCATCTCCGTCCGGACGGCGGGCGTGCACGTGTCCAACATCCTGGCGAAGCTCCAGGTCGCGTCGCGGACGGAGGCGGCGGCGCTCGCCCACCGCCTGCGCCTGTTCGACCCGCCCGCCGACTGAATCGCTGCGTTCCGGGCCTAGTAGTCCTTGAGGGCGATGGCGGTGGCGGCGGCGTGGATGGGCGCGATGACCTTCGCCATCATCCGCTCCCGCCCCGGCATCCGACCCATCACGGCGAGCATCGCCATGGAGATGCGGACGCCCCGCGCGGTCCGCATCACCATGCGCTTGAGGTTCGCCGGCCCGAGCTTCTGGTTCCGCGCCACGAACGGCCGCATCTCCCGCTCGTACGCGGCGAAGGCGGCCTCGTGGTCGCCCTGCGCCGCCGCCAGCTCCCCGGCCAGCACGTAAGCGCCGACCAGTGCCAGGCTCGTGCCCTGGCCGGACGCCGGGGACGCGCAGTACGCCGCGTCGCCGAGCAGCACGACCCGCCCGTCCGACCAGCGGTCCATGTGGACCTGGGCGACCGAGTCGAAGTAGAAGTCCGGCGCCGCGCCCATCCCGTCCAGCAGCCGCGGGACCTCCCAGCCCTCGCCCGCGTACGCGGCGGCCAGCGCCCGCTCCTGCGCGGCCCGCCCGCGCGGGACGCCCGCGTCGCCGGACCGGAACAGGAACATCGCCTTGGCGTCCGCGTCGCCGTCGACGCTGTAGGCGAGGGTCGTCCGGCCGGGGCCGATGCAGGTGACCTCCTCGCGGTCCAGGCCCAGGTGGTCGGGGACGCTGAAGATCGAGATGCGGTGGCCGAGGTCGCGGACGAAGCGCTCCTCCGGCCCGAACGCCAGCGAACGGGTGGCCGAGTGCAGCCCGTCCGCGCCCACGACCAGGCCGAACGTGCGCGAGGCGCCGCTTTCGAAGGTGACCTCGACGCCGCCTGCCGTCTGCTTCAGCTCGGCGACGGAGTCGCCGAAGAGGTACTCGGCCTCGGTGCGCTCGAACAGCAGCCGGTGCAGGTCGCCGCGCAGGACCTCCGCGTCGCCGTGGACGCGGCCGCCGAACGTGTCGCCGTCCATGCTCGCGACCCGCCGGCCCGCCGCGTCCACGACCGTCCCGCTCCGCACGCCGGTGCGCATGCCGCGGAGCTCGTCCAGCAGGCCCATGCGCTCGGCGACGGTCAGCGCCGCGCCCCGGACGTCGACCTTGTAGCCGCCCGCGCGAATCGCGGGCGCCCGCTCGACCACCGTCGGCGCGAAGCCGTGGCGGCGCAGCCAGAAGGCGAGGGCGAGGCCCGCGATGCCGGCGCCGGAGACCAGGACGCTCGTGTTCTCGTTCATGCCGCGAACGGTACAGCCGTCTGAGACAAATGTGCAAGACGTGCGTCTAAGACGAATGTGCCAGAAATCGGCTAGGGTCCTCCCATGGGCAACCGCGAGGACCTCCTGGCCGGCGCGAGGCGCTGCCTGCTGACCAAGGGCTACGCACGCACGACGGCGCGCGACGTCGCCACCGAGTCGGGCGTCAGCCTGGCCGCGATCGGCTACCACTTCGGCTCGAAGGACGAGCTGCTGCGCGCGGCGCTGCGCCAGGCGATCGAGGAGTGGGGCGGGGAGATCGCCGCGATCCTGGCCGCCGAGACCGGCCGCGGACTGTCCGGCGCCGAGCGCTTCGAGGCGACCTGGGCGCGGGTGCTGGAGTCGTTCGCGCGGACCCGCCCGCTGTGGGCGATCCAGTTCGAGGTGATCGCGCAGATCGAGCGGACCCCGGAGCTGCGCGACGCCTTCCCGGAGGCGAACCGGGAGGCGCGGCTCGGGCTGGCCGAGCTGTTCGGCGCCGGCGCGGCGGAGCTCGGGGAGCGGCGCGCCGAGCTGGTCGGCGCCTGCTACCAGGCGCTGCTGGCGGGTCTGGCGGCGCAGGCGCTGGTCGACCCGGGCGGCGTGCCGGCCGCGTCCGACCTGCTGGAGGCGGTGCGCGCGATCGCCGCCGGGATTATGTAGAACGGAATTCTTCGTTCCCCTAATATGGACGGCATGGAGACCACGACGCCGGCGCCGATGAGCGGCCGCAAGGCCCAGGCGGCGCGCAACGACGAACTCATCCGGGAGGCGGCCCGGGCGGTTTTCACCGCCGACCCGGGCGCCCCCATCGCGGCCGTCGCCGAGCACGCGGGGGTGGGCATCAGCGCCCTCTACCGCCGCTACAAGAGCAAGGAGGACCTGCTCCAGAAGCTCGCCGACGACGGCATGGACCGCTACCTCGCCGAGGTCGAGGCGGCGCTCGCCGACCACGGCGACCCGTGGGAGGCGTTCGCCGCGTTCATGCGCCGCTGCCTGGACATCGGCGCAGGCTCCCTGACGATGCGGCTCGCGGGCGGCTTCCCGGTCACCCAGGCGATGAGCGACAAGGGTCGCGAGATCCACCTCGCCACGATGCGGCTGCTGGAGCGCACGAAGGAGGCCGGGGCGCTCCGCCGCGAGGTCGAGGTCGGCGACATCTCGGTGATCCTGGAGTACCTGCACGGCATCCGGATCGGCGACGACGACCGGATGAACCGGCTGCAGCACCGCTACCTGTCCCTGATGCTCGACTCGCTCCGCCTGGCCGAGGCCGGGGAACTCCCCGGACCGGCCCCCACCTGGCAGGAACTCCGAGGACGCTATGACGGCCGATAGGCTCGACGGCCGCGCGCTCAACCGGGCGCTGCTGGACCGGCAGCTCCTGCTGCGGCGGCACGACATGACCGCCGTCGAGGCGGTCGAGCACCTCGTCGGGATGCAGTCGCAGGCCCCGAACCCGCCGCACGTCGGCCTCTGGAGCAGGCTCGAAGGGTTCGGCTTCGACGACCTCGCGGCGCCGATGACCGACCGGCGCGTCCTGCGGATCGTGCTGATGCGCGGGACGCTGCACCTGGTCAGCGCCCGCGACGCGCTGATGCTGCGGCCGCTGATCGAAGTGGTCCTCGACGGCCACCTCAGGAGCCCGCGCGCCGCCGGCCTCGCCGCCCTCGACCTCCCCGCCGCCGTCGCCTACGCGCGGAAGATCCTCGAGGACGAGCCGCGCTCGGACAAGGAACTGCGCGCCGCCCTCGGCGAACGCTGGCCGGACGCGGACGCCGCGCTGCTCGTCTGGGCCGTCCGCCTCTCCCTGCCGCTGGTGCAGGTCCCGCCGCGCGGCATCTGGGGCGCGTCCGGGGTCGCCCGGCACACGACGCTGGAGACGTGGCTGCACGGCCACGACGTCCCGGAGCCGTCCGTGGAGGAGATGGTGCTGCGCTACCTCGGCGCGTTCGGGCCGGCGACCGTCCAGGACGTCCAGCAATGGTCGGGCCTGACCCGGCTGGGCGAGGTGGTCGAGCGGCTCCTGCCCCGCCTGCGGGTCTTCCGGGACGAGGACGGCCGCGCGCTGTACGACCTGCCGGACGCGCCGCGTCCCGGCCCGGACGCGCCGGCGCCCGTCCGGTTCGTCCCCGACTTCGACAACCTGCTGCTCTCGCACGCCGACCGGTCCCGGATCATCAGTGCGGAGCACCGCCGCCGGGTCTTCACCGTCAACGGCATCATCCGCGCCACCTACCTGGTGGACGGGTTCGTGCACGGGATATGGAAGATCGAGAAGGAGCGCGGCGAGGTGACGCTGCGGATCTCCCCGTTCGCCCCCGTCCCGGGCCGCGAGCGGGACGCGCTGGCCGAGGAGGGGGCACGCCTGCTCAGCGCCGCGTACCCGGACGCGAAGGCGCGCCGCGTCGAATTCGAGAGGCCGGGCTGAGGGCGGCGCCCGGGGTCAGCCGCACCTCGCGGTGCCCCGGGTCAGCGGCGCCCCGGGTCAGCCGCGCCCCTTCGCGCAGGGTGCCTCGCGGTTCGGGTCGAGCGACTCCAGCAGCGTGCGCAGCGCCTGCTGGAACTGCAGCATCTGCTCGCGGGTCAGCGGGTCGAACAGGTTCCGGCGGACCTCGGCGACATGGCCCGGGGCGGCCTTCTCCAGTGCGGTGAACCCCTCGTCGGTCAGCTCGGCGATCGTCGTCCGGCGGTCCGCGTCGTCCTTGGACCGGCGCACCCAGCCGGCCTCCTCCAGCCGGTTGACCGCGTGGGAGAGCCGGCTCGGGGACGAGTGGACGATCGTGGCCAGCTCCGTCATCGTCAGCGCGCGGCCGGGCGACTCCGACAGCATCGCCAGGATCATGTAGTAGGCGTGCGGCATGCCGGAGTCGTGCTGGAGCTGGCGGTCCAGGGCCTCGCTCAGCAGCCGCGAGGTCCACAGGAACGCGCGCCAGGTCTCCTGTTCCTCGTCGTCCAGCCACCGCGTGTCCGTCATGTCTTTATTTTACGTGATACTTGAAGCCTCAAGGCTTGAACGTTCAATCAATCTGGAGGTATGGTTCAAATCTGAACTTTTTATGGTCTTGATCTCTTGGGGGCGACATGACCCGGATGCCGGTGCTCTACCTCAGCCACGGCGCGCCGCCGCTGGCCGACGACGCCGTCTGGACCGCCGAACTCGCCCGCTGGTCGGCCGACCTGCCGAAGCCCGCGGCGATCCTGATGGTGTCCGCGCACTGGGAGGAGGCGCCGCTGTCGATCGGCGCGACCCGTCCCGTGCCGCTCGTCTACGACTTCTGGGGCTTCCCGGAGCACTACTACCAGGTGCGCTACGCCGCGCCCGGTGCTCCGGAACTTGCCGCTGACGTGCGCAAACTCATTCCCGGCGTGCACCAGGACGAGCAGCGCGGCCTCGACCACGGCGCGTACGTCCCGCTCGTGGAGATGTACCCGGACGCGGACGTGCCGGTGCTGCAGATGTCCATGCCGACGCTGGACCCCGAGCGGCTCTTCGAGATCGGCCGGACGCTCGCGCCCCTGCGGGACCAGGGCGTCCTGATCGTCGGCAGCGGCTTCACCACGCACAACCTGCGCGAGATGAGCCCCGCCCCGGACGCGCCGGCGCCCGCCTGGTCGGCCGAGTTCGCCGAGTGGACGGGCCGCGCCGTCGAGGGCGGCGACATCGACGCGCTCCTCGACTTCCGCGCCAAGGCGCCCGCCGCGCGCATCGCCCACCCGCGCACCGAGCACTTCGCACCGCTGTTCGTGGCGCTCGGCGCCGACGCCGACGCCGCGTCCGGGCGCCGCTCCGTCATCGACGGCTACTGGTTCGGGATGGCGAAGCGCTCGTTCCAGTTCGGCTGAGCGCGCAGCGGAGAAGCCCCGGCGGCGATGTCACGTTCCGCCGGGGCCCTACCTGCTCACTTCATGTCGGCGAAACCGGTGCGCCACGACGGCGTCCGCGGCTTCCAGCCGAGGCCGAGCGCTTTGGCGTTCGACACCGGACGGCCCGTCATGGCGGCGTGCTTGCCCGCGTTGCCGGGCGTCGGGGCGCCCAGGGCCGCGCTGTAGACCGGCAGCCACTCCGCCGTCGTCGCCGGCTCGTCGTCGACGACGTTGACCGGCCCGGCCGGCCAGTCCAGCGCGGCGAGCGCCGCCGCGGCGGCGTCGTCGGCGTGCACGAACGACGTCCACGCGGGCGCCAGCCGCAGGCTGCCCGCCTTCACCCGCTGCGCGATCGCGCCGTCGGGCGCGTACCAGGTGCCGGGGCCGTACAGCGCCCCGTACCGCAGCACCACGCCGCGCGGCATCTCGGCCACCGCGTTCTCCAGCGCGGCGATACCCGCGAAGGGCGGGAGCGAGGGGTCCAGCGGATCGGTCTCGGCCGCGGGCGTGTCGCCCGGCAGGTACAGCCAGGCGATGCTCTGCGCGACCATGGTCTCGACCCCGGCCGCCTTCGCGGCGTCGACCAGGTTGCGGGTGCCCTCGACGCGCAGCCGCGAGTTGGCCTCGAAGTCCTCACCGGTCAGGTCGGTGAGCTGGTGAACGACCGCGTCGGGCCGCGCCTCGGCGACGGCCTCGCGGACGGCCGCGGCGTCCATGACGTCCACGACGACCGGCGCGGCGCCGAGCGCGGCGATGGAGCCGGTGCGCTCCGGGCGGCGTGTCGTCCCTGCGACCTCGTGGCCCGCCTGGACGAGCAGCGGGATCAGCCGGCGGCCGATGACTCCGGTCGCTCCGGCGAGGAAGATCTTCAAGGGGGTAACCTCCACGACTGTCACGCCTTTGTGGTCGTTCGACGGCAGGATAGGCAGGAGTCCTGATCCAGGTCACGCGCGGCCCCGGCGCGGGCCGCCCCCCGTGGCCGCCGGACGACGGGCGGACGAGCCGCACCGCCCCGTGGAGGCCCGTCCGCCACGAGGGTACCGCCGGAGACCGCCCGTGTGCGTTTCGTGCCCGGCCTGGGGACAATTCTGTGCATGCACATCACTCTCGTCCGGGGCGATATCACCGAGCAGGACGTCGACGCCGTGGTGAACGCGGCGAACTCCTCGCTCCTCGGGGGCGGCGGGGTCGACGGGGCGATCCATCGCAGGGGCGGCCCGGAGATCCTGGACGAGTGCCGCAGACTGCGCGCCTCGCACTACGGCGGCGGGCTGCCGACCGGGCGGGCGGTGGCGACGACGGCGGGCCGGCTGCCCGCCCGCTGGGTGATCCACACCGTCGGCCCGGTCCACTCCGCGTCCGAGGACCGCTCGGGCCTGCTGGCCTCCTGCTACCGCGAGTCGCTGCGGGTCGCCGACGAACTCGGCGCCGCCTCGGTCGCGTTCCCGGCCGTGTCGGCGGGGATCTACGGCTGGCCGATGGACGACGCCGCCCGGATCGCGGTGGGCGCGGTGCGGGCGGCGCAGACCAAGGTGGCGGACGTGCGGTTCGTGCTGTTCGGCGAGGACGCCTACGCCGCGTTCGAGCGCGCCGCCGGCGTGCCCTAGCCCTCTTCCTTTGGCGGCGGGACGACCAGCACGGGCCGGCCGGCGTGGTGCAGCACCCGGGTCGACACGCTGCCGAGGATCATCGACCGGGCACCGGCCAGGCCTCGCGAACCCGTCACGACCAGCGAGGCGTCCAGTTCCTCCGCGACGTCGACGATCGCCGCCCACACCGGGCCGCCGCCGCGTTCGGCGCGCGGCGTCACCTGCGTCGCACCGGCGGCCTCGGCGAGTTCGGCGCCCTTGCGGGCGAGCACCTCGGCCTGCTTCTCCTCCTCGAACCTGCCGTCGTCGCCCTGCTCGACGGCGACCGGGACGCCGGCGGCGAGCGGCATCCAGGTGATCTGCGTCAGCAGCGGCTCCCAGACGCTCAGGATCACGATCGGCTCCGGGCTCAAATGCCGGGCCGCGTATTCGATCGCCGTCTTGGCGTCGTCAGAACCGTCAAATGCAATGAGAACTGTCATGCCGTGGATATGTCCAAGATCAGCTCGCGCCGAACCCGTGCCGCTCCGGCAGTGGCCAAGCTCTCACCCGGCCGCCGGCGGCCGCCCGGCGCCGGGCGGCCCCGCGAACGCCTGCGCCACGTCCAGCCACCGGTCGGCGTCCGCGCCCGTCGCGACGACCGCGAGGTCGGCGCGGTTGCGCCGCTGCGTGGCCAGCAGGCAGAAGTCCAGCGCGGGCCCGGTGACGGTCTGCGCCGCGCCGTCCGGCCCCCACGTCCACTTCTCGCCGTCCGGGCCGGTCAGTTCGACGCGGAACTCCCCGGCGGGCGGCTCCAGGCCCCGGTTCCGGAACGCGAAGTCGCGGGCCCGGACGCCGATGTGCGCCACGTGCCGGAGCCGGGCCGTCGGCTCGCGCCGGACGCCGAGCGCGTCCGCGACGTCCTCGCCGTGCGCCCACGTCTCCATCAGCCGCGCCGTCGCCATGGACGGCACGCTCATCGGCGGCCCGAACCACGGCAGCCGCGTGCCCGGCGGGACCTCGGCGAGCGCCTCGACCATGCCGCGGCGCGTGTCCCGCCACCAGGCCAGCAAGTGGACGGGTTCGCGGGCCGCGCCCTCGCGCGCGCCCCGCTCGACATAGCCGCCGGGGTCCGCGGCGGCCTGTTCGAGGTGGTGGGCGAACGTGTCGGCGTCGGTGGCCGCGTCGACGGCCTGCCCGTCGGTCCAGGCGAGGTGGGCGATCTGGTGCGCGATGGTCCAGCCCTCGGCGGGGGTCGGGTCGGCCCAGCGCGCGGCGGGCAGCGGCGCCACCAGGGCGTCGAGGGAGTCGCCTTCGGCGGCGAGGTCGGCGAGCAGGCTGTGCAGATCCGGCATCCGACCAGGATTCCGTGCCGGGCGCCGTCCCGTACAGCCCCGGACAGAACGCGGTTCAGTCCAGGGCGTCCGCGAGCGCGCGGGCGGCGGCGTAGTCGGCCTTGCCGTTGGGCAGCCGCAGCGACGCGTCCGTCCGGGCGAACGCCTTGGGGATCTTGTAGCGGGCCAGGTGCGCGGCGCATCCCGCGCGCAGCGCGTCGTCGTCCGGGGCCGCCGCCGGGCGCACCACCGCGACGATCTCGCTGCCCCAGCGCTCGCTCGGACGGCCCACGACCAGCGCGTCCTCGACCCCGGGTAGGCCGCGCAGCACGCCCTCGACCTCCTCGGCGAACACCTTCTCGCCGCCGGTGTTGATCGTGGTCGCCTCCCGGCCGTGCACCTCGACGGTGCCGTCGGCGAGATGGCGGGCCCGGTCGCCCGGGATCACGAGCCGGTCGCCGCCGATCGTCAGGAACGTCGCGGCGGTCTTGCCCGGGTCGCCGAGGTAGCCGAGCGGGACCGCGTCGCCGCCCTTGGCCAGCCAGCCCAGCTCGTCCTCGCCGGGCGCGAGCTTGCGGGTCCGGTCGGCGCTCACGACCGCGCCGCCCGGCGCCATCGCGAACGTGCGCGCGTCCGCGCCCGCACGGGTCACCGCGAAGCCGCTCTCCGACGAGCCGAGGACGTCGACGATCCGCGCGCCCGGGATCAGCTCCAGCAGCCGGCGCTTCACCTCCGGGCTCACCGCCGCCGCCGAGTTGACCAGCGAGCGGAGGGAGCCGAGGTCGTGCGGGCGGCGCTCCAGCGCGTCCGCGATCGGGCGGGCGAACGCGTCGCCGACCAGCGGCATCCGGGTGGCCCGCTCGCGCTCCGCGGTCGCCATCAGGTCGGCGGCGTCCAGGCCGTCCACCCGGTCGGGGAAGATCACGCAGCCGCCGCCGCACCACGCGCCGAGCGCCGACCAGGTGCCGGCGCCGTGCATCAGCGGCGGCCCGACGACGACCCGATGGTCACTGCGGACGGCCTTCGCGACCGCCTCGTCCAGGTCGTCGAGGGGCGAGCCGTCGCGGCGGCGCATGCCGAGCGGCCCGATCATCAGGTCGCCGATCCGCCACAGCACGCCCTTGGGCAGCCCGGTCGTCCCGCCGGTGTAGAGGAGGTGCAGGTCGCCGGGCTGCGGGCGGACGCCGTCGAGCGGGTCGGCGGACGCCGCCGCGAGCGCCTCCTCGTAGTCGAGCGCCTCCGGCACCAGGTCGCCGCCGGACTCGTCCGCCACCTGGAGCAGCAGCGGCCGGGCGTCGAGCCGCTTGACGACCCGGGCGATCACGTCGGCGAACCGCGCGTGGTACATGATCGCGGCCGGGCGCGCGTCGCCGAACAGCTGCGCCAGCTCGTCGTCGACGTACCGGTAGTTGACGTTGAACGGGGCGACGCGGGCCTTGTGCGCGCCGACCAGTCCCTCGACGTACTCGGGGCCGTTGTGCAGGTAGAGCGCGAGGTGGTCGTGCGGCGACTCCCAGGGGCGGGCCGGGCGCTCGTCGCGGATCCCGAGCCCGTGCGCGTGCAGGACGCGCGCGAGCCGCCGGGTGCGCTCGGCCGTCTGGCTCCAGCTCAGCCGCCGGTCGCGCCAGACCATCGCCTCGCGGTCGGGGACGGCGGCGGCGACGGCCTCGTGCAGGGTCGCCAGGTCGAGCTGGGGCATGCGGGCTCTCCTCGGGGCCAGGGGGCGATCTCGGGAGGACCAGCGTAAACGACCGCTTACCGAATCCGGTTCGATTACCGGCATGTCGCGTCAAAGCCCGACAATCTGGAAGTGGTCGCATCGCAAAAGCCCGTGGGGGAGGTGACCCGCGGCACCACGGCCCCCAACCGCCTGCGCCGGATCGACGGCTGGATCGCCGCCACGCAGGCCGCCGCGCTGCGCACGGGCGAGCGCCCGCTGGCCGTCGACCTCGGCTACGGCGCGTCCCCCGTCACCACCTACGAGCTGCACACGCGCCTGCGCACCATCTCGCCCCGGCTGGAGGTCATCGGTGTCGAGATCGAGCCCGACCGCGTCGCCGCCGGCCACGCCTTCCTCGCGAGGACCGGCCCGCACGACGGGCTGTCGTTCCGGCGCGGCGGCTTCGAGGTGCCCGTGCCGCGCCGTCCCGTCCTGATCCGCGCCTTCAACGTGCTGCGGCAGTACGACGAGGCCGCGGCCTGGCACGCCTGGGACCGGCTCCGCGGGCGGCTCGCGCCCGGCGGCGTCCTGGTCGAGGGCACCTGCGACGAGATCGGCCGCCGCGCCGTCTGGGTCGCGCTCGCCCCGGACGGCCCGCGGACGATCACCTTCGCCGCCCACCTGCCGACCCTCGGCCGCCCCTCCGACCTGGCCGAACGCCTGCCCAAGACGCTGATCCACCGCAACGTGCCGGGCGAGCCCGTGCACGACCTGCTCGTGGCGTTCGACCGCTGCTGGGCGACGGCCGCCCCGCACTCGGCCTTCGGCCCGCGCGCCCGCTGGATCGAGGCGGTCCGCCTGCTGGCCCGCACCCGTCCCGTCCTCACCCGTCCGCCCTACGGCCCCCGCCGGCGCTGGCGCCAGGGCGAGGTCACCTTCCCGTGGGCGGCCGTCTCCCCTCGTTGATTCAGCTCTCGCGGTGGAGCCTGTGGGGGGCCGCCTGGACGCGGGGCTGGACGTCGATCCGGTCGATGTTGACGTGCGGCGGGCGCGTCACCGCCCATGCGACGCAGTCCGCGACGTCCTCGGCCACCAGCGGCTCCGGCACGCCCTCGTACGGCTTGGCGGCCCGCTCCTCGTCGCCGTGGAAGCGGACCAGCGAGAACTCCTCCGTCTTCACCAGCCCCGGCGCGACCTCCGTGACCCGGACCGGCTTCGCGACCAGCTCCAGCCGCATGACCTCGTTCACCGCGTAGGCGGCGAACTTCGCCGCGTTGTACCCGCCGCCGCCCTCGTACGGGACGTGCGCCGCGAGCGAGGTGATGTTCACCACGTGGCCCGCGCCGCTCTCGATCAGCTTCGGCAGCAGCGCCTTCGTCACCCGGACGAGCCCGAGCACGTTCGTGTCGTACATCGCGCGGTAGTCGTCCAGGTCGGCGGTCTCCACGGTGTCCAGGCCGAGCGCGCCGCCCGCGTTGTTCACGAGCACGTGGCAGCCGCCGACCGCCGCCGCGAGCGCGTCCACCGACTCCTGCGAGGTCACGTCCAGCTCGATCGGCACGATCTTGGCCGCGCCGGGGACCTCATCCGAGATCTCCTTGGTGAGCGCGTCGAGGCGCTCGCGGCGCCGCGCCGCCAGCACGACGTTGAAGCCCTCCGCCGCCAGCCGCCTGGCCGTGGCGGCCCCGATTCCGCTGCTTGCTCCGGTCACTACCGCGGTCTTACGCATGCCTCCAGCCTCCCAGGTGGGCACCTCCGGCGGCCCGGTGAGGTCGATCACTGTGGCGAGAAGTGACGATTGTCCACCTTCCTGAGGGAACAGGTAACGCGGCCGATAGGTTGCACTACCGGAGGTGGTGTCCGGTGTCGCGTCGTATCAACCGAGTTGCGACGGTCAGTGTTCATACTTCCCCCCTGGACCAACCCGGTACCGGCGACGCGGGCGGCATGAACGTCTACATCGTCGAGGTGGCGAAACGGCTCGCCGCCCGGGGCGTCGAGGTGGACATCTTCACCCGCGCCACCTGCCGCGCCCTGCCGCCCGTCGCCGAACTCGCCCCCGGCGTCCTCGTCCGGCACGTCGTCGCCGGCCCGTTCGAGGAGCTGGACAAGGGCGAGCTGCCCCGCCAGCTGTGCGGCTTCACCTCCGGAGTCCTGCGCGCCGAGGCGTCCTTCGAGCCCGGCCACTACGACCTCCTGCACACCCACTACTGGCTGTCCGGGCAGGCCGGATGGGCCGCCAAGCAGCGCTGGGGCGTCCCGCTCGTGCACTCGATGCACACGATGGCCAAGGTCAAGAACGCCGCGCTCGCCGATGGCGACAAGCCCGAGCCGGAGGAGCGCGTCCTCGGCGAGGAGCAGGTCGTCGCCTCCTCCGACCAGCTCGTCGCCAACACCCGCGAGGAGGCCGACGAGCTGATCGGCCTCTACGGCGCCGACCCCCGCCGCGTCGCCGTCGTCAGCCCCGGCGTCGACCTGTCGCTGTTCCGCCCCGAATCCCCGGTCCTCGCCCGCAGCACCGGCCTCCTCCCGCACCGCACCGGCCCCGCCCGCCGCCGCCTCGGCCTGCCCCGCGAGGCCTACGTCCTGCTCTTCGTCGGCCGGATCCAGCCCCTCAAGGCGCCCGACGTGCTGCTGCGCGCCGCCGCCCGCATGCTCGCCGACGACCCGGCGCTGCGCTCCAAGCTCGTCGTCGCCGTCGTCGGCGGCCCGAGCGGCTCCGGACGGAGCCGCCCCGAAGGCCTCCAGGCCCTCGCCGCCGAACTCGGCATCGCCGACGTCGTCCGGTTCGAGCCGCCCAGCCCGCAGGGGGACCTCGCCGACTGGTACCGCGCCGCCGACGTCACCGTCGTCCCGTCCCACAGCGAGTCGTTCGGCCTCGTCGCCGTCGAGTCGCAGGCCTGCGGGACGCCCGTCGTCGCGTCCCGCGTCGGCGGCCTGTGCACCGCCGTCGCCGACGGCGAGTCCGGCGTGCTGATCTCCGGGCACGACCCGGCCGACTACGCCGCCGTCCTGCACCGCCTGCACGCCGAGCCCGGCCGGCACAACCGCCTCGCCCGCGGCGCCGTCCGACACGCGCAGGACTTCGGCTGGGACGCCACCGTCGACCGCCTCCTGGACGTGTATACCGGTGCCATGTCGCTACCCGCCGTCCGCCTCGCCCCGCCGACGCTGTCTCCGCAACTGACGGCGGAGGTGACGGCATGAGCGGAAGCGAACCGGGGGGCGTGGGGGGGCGTCCCCCCTCGAAGGGAGCACGCATGAGCGGCACCGTCGAGACGATCCGGGAGGCGCTGAAGGCCGCCGAGCTCGAGTTCGACGAGCCGCGCGAGAACGCGTTCTTCGTCAAGCTGCCCGGCCAGCACAAGCTCGCCACCATGACCTGGCTGATCGTCGGGGACCACAGCCTGCACGTCGAGGCGTTCTTCTGCCGCCGCCCCGACGAGAACCACGCCGAGTTCTACCGGTTCCTGCTGGAGAAGAACGGCCGCATGTACGGCGTCGCGTTCGCGCTGGACGACGTCGGCGACGTCCACCTCGTCGGCAAGGTGCCCCTCGAGTCCGTCAGCGCCGACGAGATCGACCGGCTGCTCGGCTGCGTCCTCACCTACTCCGACGAGAACTTCGACAAGGCACTGGAACGCGGCTTCAAGTCGTCCATCCAGCGCGAGTGGGATTGGCGCGTCAAGCGCGGCGAGAGCCTCGCCAACCTGCAGGCCTTCGCCTCCTTCGCCGACCCGGCCAATCGCGAGTAGATCCGACCGGGCCGATAGGCTCTGCACCATGGCGACCCTGGTATTGCTGCGGCACGGCGAAAGCGTCTGGAACGCGGAGGGACTGTTCACCGGCTGGGTGGACGTCGACCTTTCCACGAAGGGCGAGAGCGAGGCGACCCGCGGCGGCGACCTGCTGCTCGACGCCGACATCACCCCCGACGTGGTACATACCTCGCTGCTGAAGCGGGCCATCCGCACCGCCAACATCGCCCTGGACGTCGCGGACCTGCTGTGGATCCCCGTCAAGCGCTCGTGGCGGCTCAACGAGCGCCACTACGGCGCCCTCCAGGGCAAGAACAAGGCGCAGACGCGCGAGGAGTTCGGCGAAGAGCAGTTCATGACCTGGCGCCGCTCCTACGACACCCCGCCGCCGCCCATCAAGGACGACGACCCGCTGTCCCAGGTGAACGACCTGCGCTACGCGGAGCTGCCGTCCGAGCTGATCCCGCGCACGGAGTGCCTCGCCGACGTCGTCGACCGGCTGCTGCCGTACTGGTACGACTCGATCGTCCCCGACCTCGCCGTCGGCAAGACCGTGCTGGTCGCCGCGCACGGCAACTCGCTGCGCGCCCTGGTGAAGCACCTGGACGACATCTCCGACGAGCAGATCGTCGGCCTGAACATCCCCACCGGCATTCCGCTCGTCTACGAGCTGGACGACGACTTCGCCCCCCTCAAGCGCGGCGGCGAGTACCTCGACCCGGCCGCCGCCAAGGCCGCCATCGAGGCCGTCAAGAACCAGGGCGGCGGGAGCAAGAAGCCCGTCGCCCCCAAGAAGGACGAGCCGAAGAAGGACGCCCCGAAGACCAGGCGGGGCCGCAAGAAGTAGCTGCCGCGAGTGGACCGCCGGCGACGGCGGTCCCCTCGTTCGCCATGATCCACAGCGGTTACCGTGGCGGGATGGCATGCCGCATCACCGAGTTCGTCATCGACTGCCGGGACCCCGGGACCCTCGCCGACTTCTGGTGCCGGGTGCTCGACTACGCCGTCCTGGAGCGCGACGACAACGGCGACATCGAGATCGGGCCCGCCGGAACCGAGCGGGGCGGTTCCGGGCTGATTCTGGTCTTCAGCCGCAGCGACGAACCGAGGCGCGGCAAGCTGCCGCTGCATTTCGACGTGAACGCGACCGACCGCGACCAGGACGAGGAGCTCCAGCGCCTGTTCGACCTCGGCGCCCGGACGGCCGACGTGGGGCAGACGGGCGAAGAGTCCTGGCACGTCCTCGCCGACCCGGAGGGCAACGAGTTCTGCCTGCTGCGCCGGACGGTGGCGCCGGCGGCAGGCTGACCCTCACGACGCCGGGGACACGGCCGGACGGCGGATGGCCGGGGTCGTGGCGGCGACGGCGGCGACGGCGCAGAGGCACAGCAGGCCGCCGCTGACGGCGGCCGCGGCGCCCGAGGTGGCGTCCGCGACGAGGCCGGCGCGCAGGTTGCCGATGTCGGGACCGGCCCGGCCGACGATCTGCTCGGCCGCGCCGACCCGGCCGAGGAGCTCGCCCGGGGTGTGCGTCTGGACGACGGTGCCCCGCGACACCACGGCGACGGTGTCGGCGGCGCCCGCCACGACGAGGCAGGCCAGGCCCGTCCACGGGCCGGGGGACAGGCCGAACAGGGTGAGCGCCGCTCCCCACGCCGCGGATCCGGCGAGCATGACCAGGCCGGGGTGGGGGAGCCGGGTGAAGGCCCCGGAGAACAGGGACGCGGCGACGCCGCCGACGGCGATGGCGGTGAGGAAGAGCCCGAGCGTGCGCGGGTCGCCGCCGAACCGTTCCGCGTTGATCAGCGGGAACAGGCTGACCGGCATCGCGAGCACGGTGGCGGCCAGGTCGGTGAGCAGGGCGCCGCGGATCACCGGGGTCCGGACGAGGAACGCCAGGCCGTCCAGCACTCCGCGCAGGCCGGGACGTGCGGGCTCGTCGCCCATGGGCATCGGCGGCAGGCCGGACGCGCCGTACAGCGCGGCGGCGAAGGTGAGCGCGTCGACCAGGTAGCAGCCGCCGACGCCGAGGCCGGCCACGATCAGCCCGCCCAGCGCGGGCCCGACCAGCATGGCGCCCTGGAAGGCGATCCGCCGCAGCGCGAGCCCGGCGGCCACCTGGTCCTTCGGCAGCAGCCGGGGGACGAAGGTCCGTGAGGCGGGCGCGCCGCCGGCGGTGAAGCAGGACTGCGCCGCCACCACCCCGAGCACCCCGGCGGGCGGGAAGTGCCCGAGGAGGCCCTGAAGTGCGAGGACGAACGAGCACACTGTCTGCCCGCTGGTCGTGAGCAGGTAGAACCTCCGGCGGTCCACGCGGTCGACGAGCGATCCCGCGAAGAGCCCGAGCGCGATGAGCGGGACCGCCTGTGCCAGGCCGACCGCGCCGGTCCAGGCGGTGCTCCGCGTCGCCTGCCAGATCTGGAGCATCACGGCGACGAGCGTCATCTGTCCGCCGAACCCGGAGAGCGTCTGGCCGATCCACAGCCGCCTGAACTGCGGCGACTCCCGCAGCGGGACCACGTCGAGCAGGAGGCCCTTCATGCGGGGCTTACGGGGGTCGGTCACTGTGATCCTCCGAGGCAAGAATGCCAGGCTCGGGAACGCCCCTGCTCGCGCAGGCGTGGGCCCGCCGCCGGGCGACGGCGGGCCCACGCGAGTCAGGAAGCCGCGCCTTCGAGGTGCCGCTCCCGGTCGCGGGCCGGACGGCGGTCACGGCGCAGGATGTGGAGGGCGATGCCCAGGCCCGCGATGGTGAGGGCCGCGCCGACCAGGTACAGCGGGCGCGGCCCGGAGCCGTGGTCGATGACGGTGCCGCCGAGCCAGCCCGCGAACGCGGCGGCGACCTGGAAGCCCGAGGCGTTGACCGCGACGGCCAGCGTCGGCGCGGCGCCCGCGGCGGTCAGCACGCGGGTCTGCATGCCCGGGATGATCGCGAAGGCCAGCAGCCCGAGGACGAAGAGCAGCGGGACGGCGAGCGGCTGAACGCCGCCGGCCGCCCAGAACAGCACGAGGACGGCGGCCAGCACGGCGAGCAGGCCGGCCAGGGACGGCATCAGCGCCCGGTCCGCCAGCCGCCCGCCGAGGAAGTTGCCGGCGACCGCTCCCGCGCCGTAGACCAGCAGCAGGACGGGGACGGCGCCCTCGCCGAAGCCGCCGACCTCGGTGAGCAGCGGCGCGATGTAGGAGAAGACGGTCACCACGCCGACGTTGCCGACGGCGGTGAGGGCGATCGCGAGCCGCACGTCGCGTCCCGCGAAGACCCGCAGCTCGCCGCGCACCGATCCCGCCGCGGCGGGGATCGCGGGCACGAACCGCAGCACCATCAGCAGGCCGGCGGCGGTGACGGCGGCGACGGCGGCGAAGGCCGCGCGCCAGCCGAGGTGCTGGCCGACGAGGGTGCCGAGCGGGGTGCCGAGGACGATGCCGAGGTTCATGCCGAGGGCGACCTTCGCCACGGTGGAGGCCTGCCGGCCCTCGGCGGCGGTGGAGACGGCGGTGGCGACGGCGACGGCGAAGAACGTCGCGACGACGAGCCCGGCGGTGAACCGGGCGGCGAGCAGCGGCCCGTAGCCGGGCGCCACCGCGGAGCCGAGGTTGGCCAGCACCGAGACGGTGACCAGCCCGGCGATGAGGGGGCGGCGGGGCAGCCGCGCCGTCAGCACGGTGACGACCGGCCCGCCGACGATCATGCCGAGCGCGTACGCGGTGACCAGCCGGCCGGCGGCGGGCACCGGTACCGCGAGACCGGCGGCCACGTCGGGCAGGATGCCCGCGATCACGAACTCGCCGGTGGTCAGGCCGAACACCACCAGCATCAGGGACAGGACGGGAAGCGGCACGCGCCCTCCAGATAGTTCGAACTCGTATAGTTCGAACTATCATTATCATGACTCGAATCACGCGCGGTAGACTGCCGGGCATGGCGAAGGGGTCCGCTGCGGCGGGGGACGTCGAGATCGACCGGGACGTGTGCAAGCTCGTCCACCAGTTCGTGCAGCGGCTCGACGCGCATGTGCGCCGCGTCGCCGACGAGCTCGGCATGACCGCCTCGCAGGTCGTCGCGCTCCGCGAGCTGTCCGACCCGATCACCGCCCGGGAGCTGGCCGCGCGGATGGCGTGCGAGGCGTCCAACGCCACGTTCGTCCTCGACCGGCTCGAGGGGCAGGACCTGATCGAGCGCCGCCCGCACCCGACGGACCGGCGCGCCAAGCAGATCGTCCTCACCCCGGCGGGCGAGCGCGCCCGCGCCGGCGTCCTCGCGCGCCTCGAGACGCATTCGCCGCTCGCCCCGCTCAGCGGCGACCAGCAGGAGTCGTTCCGCGACCTGCTCCAGGCCCTGCTCGCCGACCGCTAGCACCCGGGACGCGATCAGGCGAGGGCGGCGAGGGTGTCCCTGAAGCGGTGGACGAGGGGGTTGGCGTCGCCCGCGCGCCAGACGAGGTAGAGGGTCGTGTTCGTGCCGGCGAGCGGGCGGGGCGTTACGCCGACGCGGCGCAGCGCGCGGTGCGAGTCGGGCATCACCGCGCCGCCGAAACCGGCCGCGACCAGGGCGAGGACCGTCTGCACGCTGCGCCCCCGCGCGCCGATCCGGGGGACCACCCCCGCCTGGTCGCAGAGCGCGAGGATCTCGTCGTGGGAGTGCGGTGACGCCTCGCGCGGCCACACGACCAGCGGGACCTGGCCGAGCGCCGCCAGCGGCGCCGGGCCGGGCGCGTGCGCGAGAGGGTGCGCGGACGGCAGGAACAGCGTGAGCGGCTGGTTCCACCACGGCCGGGTGGCGAGCCGCGCGTCGCGCGAGGGAAGCCGCTGCACGGCGATGTCGAACCGCCCGTCGAGCACGCCGTCCGACATCTCGGCGTCGTTGAAGCTCTCCTCCAGCCGCAGGTCGACGCGGGGAAGCTCGCGGCGGAGCCGGCCGAGCGCGGCGCCGAGCGGGCCGTTGATCCCGGATCCGGCGAACGTCACCGTCACGCGTCCGGCCAGTCCCTGCGCGGCGAGCCGGACGTCCTCCAGGGCCGCCTCGGCCTCGGCCAGGACCACCGAAGCCCGCTTCACCAGGGCTTTCCCGGCCGCGGTCGGGGTGAGTCCGCGCCCCTCGCGGAAGAACAGCTCCGTGCCCAGGCGGCGTTCCAGCTCTCGCAGCTGGCGGCTGAGGGTCGGCTGGGTCAGCCGGAGCCGGCGCGCCGCGCCGCTGACCGAGCCCTCCTCGGCGATCGCGACGACGTAGCCGAGCATCCGCAGATCCATCCATGCCTCCCAAGCATGGGAAGCATATCTGCGCATGCCTTCAAGGCAGCCATGGCGCTCATCCGCGACACGATCGAGTCATCCGAACGGAACGAACCGAGGGAGAACAGAATGAACCGCGAAGAGCGCTACCAGCACGGGATGAAGGTTCTGGAGCAGGTCGACGGGGAGGCCGGCCAGCGCGTCGTCGACTCGCTCGCCGACGTCTCGCCCGAGCTGGGCCACCAGATCGTCGCGTGGGCGTTCGGCGACATGTACGACCGGCCCGAGCTGCCCCCCCGCGACCGCCAGCTCGTCACGCTGGGCGTGCTCGCGGCGCTGGGCGGGGCCGAGATCGAACTGGAGGTGCACATCAACGCCGCACTGAACGTCGGCCTGACCGCCACGGAGGTCGCCGAGGCGCTGCTGCACACCTCCGTCTACGCGGGCGTGCCCCGCTCGCTCAACGCCACGCTCGTCGCCAAGAAGGTGTTCGGCGAGCGCGGCCTGCTCCCCATCTCGAACCTGTCGTGACCGCCGGCGGGGCGGGTGCGGGGGTCAGGTGAGCGCCGGTTCCGGGACGCGGGCGGCGGACGCCTGCCCGGCGCGGGCGCGCCGGGCACCGAGCACGATGAGGACGGCCCCGAGCACGGTCCAGCCGGCCAGCACCGCGAGCGGGCGGACGGCGCCGGCGCCGTCGAAGAACGCGACCGAGCGCAGCAGGGTCGCGCTCGCGCCGGGCGGGAGGTACTGGCCGATCTCGCCCCACGGTCGCGGCAGCAGCTCGGGGGCCGAGGTCGCGGCGGACAGCGGGTTGCCGACCAGCAGGAAGGCGATGGCGCCGAGGCCGAGCCCGGCCCGTCCGACGGCGGCGGCCAGGCCGGCGACGGTGCCGGTGACGGCGGCGATGGTGAACGCCATGACGCCGGCGATGGCGAGGTACGGGCCGGGCAGCAGCGACATCCAGCCCTGCGCGATGGCCGCCGAGCCGAGCCCGCCGAGCAGCGCGAACAGCAGCACGCCGGCGGCGCGCCAGGCCACCCGGCGGACCGCGAAGGTCAGGAAGGCGGCCGCGGCGATCGACGACATGATCAGCGGGAGCGCCATGCCGCCGAACCCGGTGCCGCGCGGGTCGTCGGGGTCGGCGGCGACGACGTCCTGGACCGCGGGCATCGCGTTCGCCGCCGCGTCCCGCTTCGGCGCGAACTGCTGGGCCAGGGCGTCGAGCTGCTGCGCGACCGCCGGGGAGGCGGCGGAGGCGGTGAGCACCCGCGTTCCGGACGGCGTGGCGATGATCGCGCCGTAGGCGTCGCGGTCGGTGAGGGCCCTGCGCGCGGACGCCTCGTCCGGGCGGGTCGTGATGGCGAAGGCGCCGGGCCGGGCGTCCGCCAGCCGTTCGGCGACGGCGCCGGCCGCCGGTCCGGCGACGACGACGGGCAGGCGGCGCGGCGCGAGGTGGGCGGACGGCCACGCGAAGGGGATGATCATGACGATCTGCAGCAGTGCCGCGCCGATGGCGACGCCCAGGGCGCGCACGGCGGGAGAGGACTTCATGGCCGCCTCCTCAACAAAAGCGAATGTCCGTTCTTTTATATGCCGCCAGCGTCGCACCGGGCCGAACGGCTTGTCAAGAAACGAACGTCCGTTTTAGATTGGGGGCATGCCACGGGTCAGCGAGGAGCACCTCGAACGCCGGCGCCGCCAGATCCTGGACGCCTCGCGCCGGTGCTTCGTCCGCAAGGGCGTCCACGAGACGTCCATGCAGGACATCTTCACCGAGTCCGGGCTGTCGGCCGGGGCCGTCTACCGGTACTTCAAGAGCAAGAACGAGATCGTCGCCGCCAACCTGATGGCCGTGGTCGGCGACCTGCAGGCGTTCCTGACCCGCCTCACCACCGGCGACCGGCTGCTCCCGCTCGACGAGATCCTCGAGTCGCTCGCCGACGAGCTCACCGGCCTGTCGGGCGAGGACGGGCCGGTGCGGCTCGCCCCGCAGGCCTGGGCCCTCGCCATGTACGACCCCGACCTCGCCGAGCACCTCACCCGGTCGTTCGCCGGGCTGCGCGAGATCTGGAGCGGCTACCTGCGGCGGCTCGTCGACGAGGGGCGGCTGCCGCCCGGCACCGACGTGGGAGCCGCGAGCAAGACCCTCTTCGCGATCATGCCCGGATACCTGCTGCAGCGGCTCCTGATCGACGACGTCACGCCGCGGGACCTGAAGCTCGGCATCAGGGCGCTCGCCAACGGCGCCCTCGTCGCCCCGCCGGCCTGACCCCGCCGCGGCGGGGCCGGCGGCCGGCGGCGGCGGTCAGGAGAGGTCGGTGATCTCTGCGGGGCGCTGGCCGGTGACCAGGTAGACGACGTTCTCCGCGACGTGGACGGCGTGGTCGGCGAAGCGCTCGAAGTAGCGGCCGGCGAGGGTGATGTCGACGGCCGGCTCGACGCCGTGCTTCCACTTGGGGGACAGCAGGATGTCGAACAGCCGGCGGTGCAGGCGGTCCATCTGGTCGTCGTCGGCGTCGAGCTCGAGACCCATCTCGACGTCCTGGGACGCGATCACGCTGCCCGTCTTGGCGATCATCCGCTCGGCGATCTGCCCCATCTCCAGGACGGTGGCCTGGAGCTCGGGCGGCACGGCCGTCTCGGGGTGGCGGCGGCGGGCGGTCTTGGCGATGTGCACCGCGAGGTCGCCCATCCGCTCCAGGTCGCCGCTCATCCGCAGCGCGGTGATCAGGGTGCGCAGGTCGCCGGCGACCGGCTGCTGCCGGGCCATCAGGTCGAAGACCGTCTCCTCGATCTCATTGTCGATCTTGTTGACCTGCTCGTCCCCGCTGATGACCTCCTCCGACAGCCGCAGGTCCGCGTCCAGCAGCGCGGTGACCGCGCGGGCCATCGCGGAGCGGACGAGCCGGGTCATCTCCACCAGCTTGTCGGAGAGGGAGTCGAGCTCCTCGTGATACGCGTCACGCAATTGGGATTCCTCGGGGCAAAGAGGGGCAAGAGTGGCAATCCGGGCGGACTCGCCCACGCAACAGCCTGCCCCACCAGCATGAACCGGCGCGTATAAGAAGGTGAACTTTCGGGGAACGAGACCCCGTTCGAGCAGGCCACCGGGCGGCAACGCTCGCAACGCCGCTTACGATCCGTGGTGTGGAGGTCGAAATCGTCGCGAGCCTGACCGGGCTTGCCGGGCTCGCGATCGGGCTCGCTACTGGATTGGCGGTGCGCGTGAGCGAGCGAGCCCAGCGGACGGCGTCCCCGGCGGCGCCGGCCGGAGGCGTGCCACCGGGGGTCGCCTCGGTGCTCAGCGTGCTGAGGTCCTCGGCCGTCGTCGTGGACGCCGAGGACCGGGTGCTGCGGGCCAGCTCCGCCGCCCGCGCGTTCGGCATGGTCAGCGGCGAGCGCCTGGTCGTGGACGAGCTGCTGGCGATGGCCCGGCTCGTCCGCCGCGACGGCGAGATCCGGGAGACCGAGATCCAGGTCGGGGAGACCCGCCGGCGCGGCCGGGCCGAGGGACGCTGGTTCGCGGTGCGGGTCGCGCCGCTCGGCTCGCACGGGCTCGTCCTCGTGCTCGCCGAGGACCTCACCGAGATGCGCCGCACCGAGGCCATCCGCCGCGACTTCGTCGCCAACGTCAGCCACGAGCTGAAGACCCCGGTCGGCGCGCTGTCGCTGCTCGCCGAGACCGTCGAGGGCGCCGCCGACGACCCGGAGGCCGTCCGCCGCTTTGCCGGGCGCATGCAGTACGAGTCCGTCCGGCTGACCAACCTCGTCCAGGACCTGATGACCCTGTCGCGGATCCAGGGCGACGAGCCCCTGCCCGAGCTGGTCCCCGTCCGGCTGGACGAGATCACCGCCGAGGCCATCGACCGCTGCCAGATCAAGGCGGCCAGCAAGGACATCGAGCTGGCCGCCGGCGGGCAGGAGGGCCTGCGGGTGCGCGGCGACGAGGAGCTGCTGATCACCGCGCTGCGCAACCTGATCGACAACGCCGTCGCCTACAGCCCCGAGCACACCCGGGTCGTCGTGTCGGCCCGCCGGTGCGAGGACCGGTACGTCGAGGTGAACGTCACCGACCAGGGGATCGGCATCCCGGAGACGGAGATCGAGCGCATCTTCGAGCGGTTCTACCGGGTCGACCCGGCCCGGTCGCGGCAGACCGGCGGCACCGGCCTCGGACTGGCCATCGTCAAGCACGTCACCACCAAGCACGGCGGAGAGGTGACGGTGTGGAGCAAGGAGGGGTCCGGTTCGACGTTCACGCTCCGGCTCCCCCTGCTCGACCCGCCCGTGCCCGCAGTGAGGCCCGTCGGAAGGGCCGCAATGGAAACCGCCCGGGAGGCAACACCGTGACCCGCGTGCTCGTCGTTGAAGACGAGGAGTCGTTCAGCGACGCACTGTCCTACAACCTGCGCAAGGAGGGCTTCGAGGTGGCCGTCGCGGCCACCGGCCCCGACGCGCTCGACATCTTCGAGCGCAACGGTGCCGACCTCGTGCTGCTCGACCTGATGCTGCCCGGCCTGCCCGGCACCGAGGTGTGCCGGGAGCTGCGGACGAGGTCCAGCGTCCCGGTGATCATGCTGACGGCCAAGGACAGCGAGGTCGACAAGGTCGTCGGCCTCGAACTCGGCGCCGACGACTACGTCACCAAGCCGTTCTCCACCCGGGAGCTGATCGCCCGGATGCGGGCCGTGCTGCGCCGCCAGGGCGAGGTCGAGGAGCTGGCCCCCGCCACGCTCGAGGCCGGCCCGGTCCGGATGGACGTGGAACGGCACGTGGTCAGCGTCGCCGGCGAGGCCGTCCAGCTCCCGCTGAAGGAGTTCGAGCTGCTGGAGGTGCTGCTGCGCAACGCGGGCCGCGTCCTGACCCGCATGCAGCTGATCGACCGCGTGTGGGGCGCCGACTACGTCGGGGACACCAAGACCCTGGACGTCCACATCAAGCGGCTCCGCGCCAAGATCGAGGCGACCCCGTCCACACCGCGCTACATCGTCACCGTCCGCGGCCTGGGCTACAAGTTCGAGCCCTAAGAATCCGAGACAGCCGTCGCAAAAGGAACGGCCCGTACGGCGAGTGCCGTACGGGCCGTTCCTTTTTGTTCAGTGCCTCACTGGGAGGGGGAGATGGACGGCGTCGGCGACTCGCCGTTCTCACCGGAGCCGCCCGACACGTTCGGCGTCGGGGTCGCGCCGCCGCTCGGCGTCGCGGCACCGCCCGGGGACGGCTCGGCCGCGGCCGGGTAGGTCACGTACTCGCCCTGCTGCGGGATGACCGGGACCTCGACCTGGATCGACCCGGCCTGCTCGAACTGCAGCGTCACCTTGAGGTGCTCGCCGCCGTACAGCTGCTGGGACAGCCCGGTCAGCACCACGAGCGGGCCCGTCCCGCCGGCCGGCGCCGGCACGTTCGGGGTCTGCTGCGGCGCCGACGGCGTGTTGCTGGACTCCTGCGAGGGGTTCCCGCTCGGCGCCTCACCGGTGCCCGTCGGGGCGGGCGTCACGGGCGAGCCGGTCGCGCTCGGCGTCGCGGACGCGCCGGGCGACTTCTTCCCCTTCTTGGTGGTCGGCGTCGCGCTCGGCCCGGTGCCCGGCGCGGTCGTCTGCCCGACCAGCTTGACCGCGCCGCCCTCGCCGGACGGCGCGGCCGGCGGGATCACCACGCCGCCGCCGGCGATCTTCACCTGGGAGAACGCGGGCGAGGCGACGGACACGAGCTTGTCGGGCCGGCCCTTCACCTGGTTGATGATCGTCGCGTACAGCGGCGCGGCGGCGCCCTGCGCCAGCGTCTGGCCCGGCTTCGGGCCGAGCACGAACAGGTTGCGGATGTCGATCTGCGCCGCCGCCGGCTTGTTCTTCGGGAGCGACGCGTTGACGCCCTCCGTCAGCTGGGTGGGAGCGGAGGTCTGAGGTTCCTCGCCGGCGCCGCAGCCGGAGATCACCGGTGCGATCGCGACGGCGCCCGCGACGGCGAGCGCGACCACTCGACGGCTGTTTCGGATCACGGCGTCGGTCTCCTCGCGAAAAAAGGCGTTGGACGTTTCGAGAGCGGCGTGAGATACGCCAGGGGAAGCGTAGCGAGGTCCGGGTCCGAGGCCCGATCCGGGGTGGTGACACGCCGGAACTTGTCAGCCGTATCCCAGTGACTTGACCTTCTGGGAGAGGTCCGGGCCGGGAGTGGGGGCGTTCACGACCTCCTTGACGATGCCGTCCGGCTGGACGAACACGGCGGTCAGCCCGGCCGCCGGCGAGCCCGGGGCGGGGGCGTAGGCGCCAGCCAGCAGGGCTTTGCCGTCCTGGAGGACCAGCGGCGTCCCGTCGTGGGCCGTGCCCGCGCACGCCTTCAGCTCCTTGAGCGGGACGGGCTCCCGGCCGGCCGCCCCGCGCGGGTCGGCGACCAGCAGGAACTTGATCCCGTACTCGTGCGTCCGGCCCGCGAGCGCGGCGACGACGTCCTGGCACCGGTAGCCCGGCGGCACGATGCCGAACACCGCCGGGCGCAGGTCGCGCAGGTTCCGGGCGCTCTTGTGGCCGTTCACCTCGTCCACCGGGCCGACCGGGAGCAGGCCGCCGATCGCGCCCGGCGCCGCGGTCGGGTGCGGGGCCAGCGGGACGCCCTTCGGACGCGGCGCCGGGCGCGGCCCGAACGCCGTCATCAGCGCGCCGCTGATCAGCGCGACCAGCAGCGCCCCGGCGATGATCGGGATGGCGACGCCGAACCGGGTGACCGGGCGGAACAGCCGCCGCACCCGCCTGCGGCGGCGCCGCCGGCGCTCCTCGCGGCGGTAGGCGAGGACGTCCCGGTCGAGTTCGCGGGCGTCGTCCGGCACGACGACGTCCACATGAGGGAGCCCGTAGTCATCGGGATCCGGGTCGCCGTCCGGCCTCACGCCGCACCTCCTCGCCGTCGCTCCGCCGGCACCGCCTCGCCGCCCGCCACCGGCCCGCCCCCCGGGGCGGCGGCCCCTGGGCTCCAGGAGGTGGTTCGGTCCCGTTTCGGTCCCGTCCGGGCGCTTCGTACCCGCCCGGGGCGGCATGTTCACCTCCAGTATGGGGCGCGTCCGCCCGATCGGCGGCGGCGACGCTTGTATCCCGGGGGCCGTTGGCGGTAAGGGGGCGCAGGTGGAGGCAGGTGGTGCGGCGGTCACGCAGAGTGGGCGGAACAGGTGCCAGATGCACCATTAAAGAGCTTTGTCAATACCCCAATAAGGGGGTTGACCTGCGCATATGTACCCAAGGTCGGTTCGGCCACGCCGGTTTCCGTGCTATCCTGGTTCTAGCGGAAGGGGTACTTGTCACATGACTTTCCAGGTCGGCGACACCGTCGTCTACCCCCACCATGGGGCTGCTCGGATCGAGGCCATCGAGACTCGCACCATCAAAGGTGAGGAAAAGACCTATCTGGTCTTGAAGGTCGACAAGGGCGACCTGACAGTGCAGGTCCCGGTCGAGAACGTCGAGGACGTGGGCGTCCGGGACGTCGTCGGCCAGGAGGGTCTGGAGAAGGTGTTCGAGGTGCTGCGCGCACCCTACACCGAAGAGCCCACCAACTGGTCGCGCCGGTACAAGGCGAACCTTGAGAAGCTCGCCTCCGGCGACGTGAACAAGGTGGCCGAGGTCGTCCGCGACCTCTGGCGGCGCGACAAGGAGCGCGGCCTGTCGGCGGGCGAGAAGCGGATGCTCGCCAAGGCGCGCCAGATCCTGGTCAGCGAGCTCGCGCTCGCCGAGAAGACCAACGAGGACAAGGCCGAGGCCCTGCTCGACGAGGTCCTGGCCAGCTGAGTTGAGCGCACGGATTCCACGGGTGGGCGTCGGCACCGACGTCCACCCGTTCTCGTCGTCCCCGCGCCCGCTCTGGGTCGCGGGTCTCGAATGGCCCGGCGAGGGCCACGGCCTGACCGGCCACTCCGACGGCGACGTCGCCGCGCACGCCGCCTGCGACGCGCTGCTGTCGGCCTGCGGCCTCGGCGACCTCGGCGCCGTCTTCGGCACCGCCGACCCGCGCTGGGCCGGCGCGTCCGGCACCGACCTGCTGCGCGAGGTCGCCCGGCTGGCCGGCGACGCCGGCTTCACCATCGGCAACGTCGCCGTCCAGGTCGTCGGCAACCGGCCCAAGATCGGCAAGCGCCGCGCCGAGGCCGAGAAGGTGCTCGGCGAGGCGCTGGGCGGCGCTCCGGTGAGCGTCTCCGCCACCACCACCGACGGCCTCGGCCTCACCGGCCGCGGCGAGGGCCTCGCCGCCGTCGCGACCGCTCTGGTCCTGCCTCCCGCCTGATCCACCCCACCCCAGCGCCGCGCCGCATAGCGGGCGTCTCGGGGCCTATGGTGCGCGGCGGCGAGTGATCGCGGCGAAGATGCGGGTGAGCGCCGTCCGGGCTGGCTAGGGTCGCCTTGAAGGCCCACCCCGCAAGGCGCTCACCCCGGAACGAGAGTCATGCCATCTGATCCCACGCGGCCCGGCGGCCCCCGCTACAGCCCGGCCCAGCGGCGGCTGCTCACCGCGACCGCCGGCCTCGTCGTCGCCGCGCTGGCGGCCGGCGCCTACGTGCTGACCTACCCCGTGCTCCGCGAACTCGCGCTGGCCGGGCGGGCGAGTCACCGGTGGGCGCCGGTCTATCCCGTGATGGCCGACGCGCTCACCGCCATGACGATCCTGGCGCTGGTCGTCGCCCGCAACGCCCGCTGGTGGACACGGCTGCTCCGCTGGGCCCTGCTGCTGCTCCTGCTGGCCGGAGCCGCCGCTGCCGCCGTCCAGCACGCGGTGTGGGGGTTCGGGTCGCTGCCCCGCACCCCCGTCCGCGCGGGCGTCGCCGTGGCGCCGCATGTGCTGCTGGTGATCGCCGTATGGCTGTGGCTGACGATGATCAAGCAGATCCGGGTGGCCCGGCCCGCCGACGGTGAGCCCGAGCCCGTCGAGACGCAGCGCGGCCACGTCCGGGTGCTCCCGGCCCTGGAACCGCCCGCCGCGCTGGACGCGCCCGCCGGCGACGGCTCCCGGTACGCCGACGAGCGCGAGCCCGTGCGCCCGCTGGACCTGCTGCCGGTCTCCGGCCCGGACCACGACTTCGAGCCCGGGACCGTCCACGACCGCGAACCGGCTCACGAGTACGAGACGGCCGGGGAGGCCGAATACGCGGCGGTACGCGAGTACGGGGCCGCGGACGAGCACGGCTACGAAGAGGCGGCCGTGCCCGTGGCCGCCCGCGAGGGCGGGCACGACGGCGGATACGACGACGAGGACTACGGCGACGAGGAGGAGAGGGCGCAGGAGGCCGGATACGACACGGAGCGCGGGGACGGGCACGACGACGGGGACGGGCACGACGAGGACGAGGACTACGGCGTCGAGTACGCGGAGGAGTTCGACCGGGAGCCGTCCCCTCCGCTCGATCCGCTGCCCGCGCCCCGGCCGGCGCCGGCGCTGCTCGCCACCGACGTGGAACTGGTCAGGAGCCGCGACGCCGGCGGGCCCGAGCCGCTCGATCACGCCCGGACCACCCGTCCCGACATCGTCATGCCGGGACACGAGGACGAGGCCGACCCGTCCGACGCGGGGGAGCACGACGGCCCGCCCGCCGACCGGGCCGAGGACCCCGACGCGGGCGGCGACGGCGACGCGCCGCCGATTCCGCGTGTCCCGCGCCCGTCGCCCAGCCCGGAAGACGAGTCGGAGCCGGGCGAGGGCCGCATCTGGGACTGGAACCCGCCGCCGTCCGGCAACTTCCGCAGCGGCCCGATCCCGCCCGCCGAGTAGGCCCCGAGCGGGCGGATCCGGCGCGGCTCGGGCCGGTCAGAATTGGGCACTGCGGGGAAGATACGTCTGCATGACGACGGTTTCGTGGGTTGAGGTCGACGAGGACGACGGCTTCGGTATCGAGAACCTGCCGTACGGCGTGTTCTCGCGTCCCGGGGAGATGCCGCGCGTGGGCGTGGCGATCGGGGCGTACGTCCTCGACCTCGCGGGGTTGTCGGCCGCCGGGCTGGTGGAGGACCGGCACTACTTCGCGTCCGGCTCGCTGAACGCCTTCATGGTGGCCGGACGGGCCGCCTGGCAGGCCAACCGCGCCCGGCTCACCGAGCTGCTGACCGGCGAGGCGCACCGGGACCAGGTCCTGCCGCACCTGATCCCGGTCGCGGACGTGGAGCTGCTCCGGCCGATCGAGGTCGCCGACTACGTGGACTTCTACTCCTCCGAGCACCACGCCTCCAACGTGGGCCGGATCTTCCGCCCCGAGGCGGAACCGCTCAAGCCCAACTGGAAGCGGCTGCCGGTCGGCTACCACGGGCGCGCGGGCACGGTTTACCCGACGGGGACCCCGATCGTCCGGCCGTCCGGGCAGCGCATGACCGGTCCGGGCGAGCCCGAGCCGTCGTACGGGCCGTCGCTCCGGCTGGACTTCGAGGCGGAGGTCGGGTTCGTCACCGGCGTGCCGTCCGTGGCGGGACGCGGGGTGCCGACGGCCGCCTTCCGCGATCACGTGTTCGGGTTCCTGCTGGTCAACGACTGGAGCGCGCGGGACTTGCAGGCATGGGAGTCGCAGCCGCTCGGGCCGTTCCTGAGCAAGTCGTTCGCGACGTCGATCTCCTCGTGGGTGGTGCCGGTCGCCGCGCTGGAGCACGCCCGGCTGGCCCCGCCCGCCCAGGATCCGGAGCCGCTCGGCTACCTGCGCTGCGACGAGCCGTGGGGCCTCGACCTGCGGCTGGAGGTCCTGATCAACGGGCACGTCGTCGCGGAGCCGCCGTTCGCCGGGATGTACTGGACGGCGCCGCAGCAGCTCGCGCACGCCACGGTCAACGGGGCGCCGCTGCGGACCGGCGACCTGTTCGCGTCCGGGACGGTGTCGGGCCCCGAGCGCGGGCAGCGCGGCTGCCTGCTGGAACTCGCGTGGAACGGCCGCGAGCCGGTGGCGCTGGGCGACGGGACGGAACGGACGTTCCTGGAGGACGGCGACACGGTGACGATCCGCGCGAAGGCCCCGGGCGCGTCCGGCTCGGTCATCTCCCTGGGCGAGGTCGTCGGGACGGTGCATCCGCCGCTGCCCTGACGGCGCGGGTTATCCACAGAACGATGTTCTGCTTCCGTCGGTGGCGGGCGGCCGCCAACATGGAGCCGTCGGGCCCGCTGGAGCCTGGCACGGCAGGGGTGAAGACGTACGGTAAGGGGACGAAGGCGTCCCCGATGGGAGGCGGCGATGCCGCACTGCAGGGCCGTGGGCCAGACCCCACGCAGACGTCACACGCGGTACGCCGATCGCCCGCCCGGCATCCCGCGCGCAGATCGGCCGCACGTCCCGCAGCGCCCTCGCCGGACGACGTCCAGAACCCGCCCGACCTGGCCCCACCCCGCTCCCGGCCGGGGTCTGGGTCGCTTTCACCGTGGGGTGGGACGTCCCGGCCTAGGTTCGGGTACGAGCCGCTGGTCAGCGGGAGGGTGATGGCTGAGCCACCTGCGATCGGCGAGTTGGTCCGGACCTTCGACGGGCGGCCGGCCCGGCGCCGCGCGCTCACCTGGCTGGCCGCGCTCGCCACGGCCGTGGTCCTGCTGGTTCCGGCCGCCGTTGCGGCCTTCCTCACCGGGCGCGCGTGGCTCGGCGCACCGCTCACCGTCATCGCGATGGGGTGCGCGGCGGCGGCCGGCTGGATCGCGGGGTGGAGCACCGTGTGGAAACGCGCTCAGGTGGTCCACCTCTTCACCGGCGGCCTGATCGTGGCCCCGGCCCCTCGCCCGAACGGCGGTCCGCGTGACAACGCTGTCGCACGAGACCGCCGCGCCTGGCAGGCGGACGGCGGGGCCTGGGGTGGTGAGGATGCACGCGGTGCCGGCGGCGATGCGGGGGTGTTCGTGTGGGACGACCTGGCCTCGGTGACCGTGTCCGGTGTCCAGACGGGAGCCGGCCCTCCGGCGCCGCCGGGCCGGGCCGCCGCCACGACCCGGGTGGGCGTTTCCGGGGCGGGCGGCGGGACCCGATGGCGGTTCACGGTCGTGGCGTCGGACGGACGCGTGCTGCGCTTCGGCGACGAGTTGCCGGGCGTGCGGACGCTCGGCGAGACGGTCGCCGCCGAGGTGACGCGCCGCGCGGTGCCCCGGCTCCTCGCGTCGGTGAAGGCGGGCGAGCCCGTGCGGCTGGGGCCGTTCACCGTCGACCTCGACGGCGTCGAGAAGGACGGGCAGCGGCTCCCATGGCCGGCCGTCCGCGAGGTCGGGATCGGCGGCGGGCTGGTGACCGTGCACGGCTACGGCGGCCACCCCGACCTGGCCGCGATCGCCGGTCACATGCCGGACGCGCTGCCCTTCACCCTGCTCTGCGACCAGATCAGGAAAATGCTCGGCCCCGTCTAGGGCGCGCACCGGGGGCGTTTTTCGGTGGGGTTGGAGATTTCTTCGGGGAGGATGTCGAGGAACCGGCCGCGGCTCCGATCACCGGGTGACGCGCGGCCACCGAGGGCCGCACCGAGACCCGCGCGCCGGCCGTGCGAGGCCGCCGCGGGAAGAGGAGACACCGTGAAGTACATGCTGCTGATCTTCAACCGGCCCGGGTTCGTCGAGGAGTTGACCGAGCAGGAGCGGCAGCGGCTGTTCGGCGAGGTCGACGAGATCATGAAGGAGATCACCGAGCGGGGCGAGCTGGTGGTGACCGAGGCGCTCGCCGACCCGTCCACCACCCGGGTCGTCCGGGAGCGGGACGGGCTGCCCGCGGTGACCGACGGCCCGTTCGTGGAGGCCAAGGAGCACCTCGCCGGCTACCTCACCGTCGACTGCGAGAGCCTCGAGCGGGCCGTGGAGATCGCCTCGCGCTGGCCCGACGTCCGGTTCGGCGGGCGGATGGAGGTCCGTCCCGTCATGCACCACGCCGGGAGCGAGATGTGACCCTCGCCGTCGCGGTCGAGGACCTGCTGCGCGAGCTCGCGCCGCAGGTCCTCGGGACCCTCGTCCGCCGGCACGGCGCGTTCGACCAGTGCGAGGACGCCGTCCAGGAGGCGCTGCTGGCCGCGGCCGTCCAGTGGCCGGGGGAGGGCGTCCCGCAGAACCCGCGCGGCTGGCTGCTGACCGTCGCGACGCGCCGGCTCACCGACCAGTGGCGCAGCGACCGCGCGCGCCGCGACCGGGAGGCCGCCGTCGCGCTGCGGGAGGCGCCGGCGGACGAGGACGGCCCCGGGGAGGACCGGCCCGGCGACCGCGACGACACGCTGACCCTGCTGTTCCTGTGCTGCCATCCCGCGCTGACGCCGTCCTCGCAGGTCGCGCTCACCCTCCGCGCGGTCGGCGGGCTGGGCACCGCGCAGATCGCGCGGGCGTTCCTGGTGCCGGAGGCGACGATGGCGCAGCGGATCAGCCGGGCCAAGCAGCGGATCAGGGCGGCCGGCGCCCGGTTCGCGCCGCCGCCGCCGGCCGAGCGCGACGAGCGGCTCCGCGCCGTCCTGCACGTGCTGTACCTGGTCTTCAACGAGGGGTACACCGCCTCCAGCGGCCCCGACCTGCAGCGCGCCGACCTGACCGCCGAGGCGATCCGGCTGGCCCGGGCGGTGCACGGCCTGCTGCCCGGGGACGGCGAGGTCACCGGGCTGCTCGCCCTCATGCTCCTGACCGACGCCCGGCGCCCCGCCCGCACCGGCCGCGACGGCCTGCTCGTCCCGCTCACCGAGCAGGACCGGACGCGGTGGGACGCCGCGTCCATCGCCGAGGGCACCCGGCTGATCACCGACGCCCTCACCTGGTCGCCGCCCGGCCCGTACCAGGTGCAGGCCGCGATCGCCGCCGTCCATGCGGAGGCCGCGCGCCCCGAGGACACCGACTGGCCGCAGATCCTCGGCCTCTACCGGTTGCTGTCGCACCTGGCGCCGAACCCCGTGGTCACGCTGAACGAGGCCGTCGCGCTCGCGATGGTGCACGGTCCGCGGGCCGGCCTGGACCTGCTGCGGACGCTGGACGGCGACGAGCGCCTGTCCGAGCACCACCGGTTGGCGGCCGTCCGGGCCCACCTGCTGGAACGCGCGGGCGACACGGCCGCCGCCCGTGACGCCTACCGGGAGGCCGCCCGCGGCACCACGAGCCTCCCCGAACAGCGCTACCTCGAAGCCCGCATCGCACGACTCGACGGAGAAGACCACGATGGAAACGACGACGCGAACCCTTGACGTCCCCGGCGCCTCCCTGCACTACGAGGTGCGCGGCTCCGGTCCCGTCCTGCTGCTGATCTGCGGCGGGATCTACGACGCCGCCGGGTACGCCGGCCTCGCGGCGCTGCTCGCCGACCGGTACACGGTCGTCACCTACGACCGGCGCGGCAACTCGCGCAGCCCCCTCGCCGGCCCGCCGGAGCCCCAGGACGTCTCCGTCCACGCCGACGACGCGTCCCGGCTGCTCGCCGAGGTGGCGGGCGCGCCCGCCTTCGTCTTCGGGAACAGCTCGGGTGCGCTGATCGCCCTCGAACTGGCGGTGCGGCACCCGGAGCAGGTCCGCGCGGTCGTGGCGCACGAGCCGCCGCTGCTCGGGCTGCTGCCGGACGCCGATCACTGGGAGTCGGTCATCTCGGACGTCGAGCAGGCCTACCGGGACGGCGGTGCCGGCCCGGCGATGGGTGTGTTCGGCGCCGCCATGGGCATGTCCGGCGGCGACGACTCCCCAGACGCGGCCGAGCCCGCCGAGCCCGCTGAGTCGCCGAGCCCTGAGATGCTGGAGATGTTCGCGCGCTTCGAGAAGAACACCGGCTTCTTCATCGGCTACGAGGTGCCCTCCTTCGGCCGGCATGCCCTCGACCTCGACGAACTGCGCGCGGCGCCCGTCGAGATCGTCGTGGCGGTCGGTGAGAGGTCCGCCGGCGAGCCGCCCCACCGGGCCGGCCTCGCCCTGGCCGAGCGCCTCGGACGGCCCGCCGAGACCTACCCCGGCGACCACGGCGGCTTCGGCGCCGAGGCCCCGGCGTTCGCCGCCAACCTGAGCAGGACCTTCACCACCCCCTGAGTCCGCCCGGCCGCCGCGCGCCGCCCCGCCCCATCGGCCTCGTACGCGGTGAGGCGGCGGGGCGCGGGTGTGCGAGAGCCCACGCGGGCGGGCGTCGATCCAATAACCTGGAGCCGTGAGTCTGCGCCTTTACGACACCGGTACCCGTAGCGTCCGTGCGTTCGAGCCCCTGGAAGAGGGCCGCGTGGGGATGTACGTGTGTGGTGCGACGCCGCAGGCCTCGCCGCACATCGGGCATCTGCGGTCCGGTGTCATCTACGACGTGCTGCTGCGGTGGCTGCGCAGGTCCGGCTACCAGGTGACGTTCGCGCGGAACGTCACCGACGTCGACGACAAGATCATCGCGGTGGCGGCGGCACGCGGCGTGCCGTGGTTCGCGATCGCCGAGGGCAACCAGCGGGTCTTCACGCAGGGCTACGACCTGCTCGGATGCCTGCCGCCGACGATCGAGCCGCGCGCCACCGGGCACGTCCCGGAGATGATCGTGCTGATCCGCCGGCTGATCGAGAAGGGGCACGCCTACACCGCGGCCGGCGACGTGTACTTCGACGTGAAGTCGTGGGCGGACCACTACGGCGAGCTGTCCAACCAGCGGCTGGAGAACATGCGGCCGACCGGCGACACCCCGAACGAGGACGCCAAGCGCGATCCGCGCGACTTCGCGCTGTGGAAGGGCGCCAAGCCGGGCGAGCCGTCCTGGGAGACGCCCTGGGGCGACGGGCGGCCCGGCTGGCACCTGGAGTGCTCGGCGATGGCGACCAAGTACCTCGGGTCCGCCTTCGACATCCACGGCGGCGGCGTCGACCTGATCTTCCCGCACCACGAGAACGAGATCGCCCAGTCGCGCGCGGCGGGCGACGGGTTCGCGCGGTACTGGCTGCACAACGGCCTGCTGACCGTGGACGGCGAGAAGATGAGCAAGTCGGTCGGGAACGTGGTGCTGCTGCCCGACCTGCTCGGGAAGGCCCGTCCGGCGGAGATCCGCTACTACCTGGCCTCCGCGCACTACCGGTCGCTGATGGACTACACCGACGCCGCGCTGGCGGAGGCGGTCTCGGCCTACCAGCGCATCGAGGGGTTCGTGACGCGGGCGAGCGAGGTCGTGGGCGCGGTGGAGCCGGCGGCCTCGGTGCCGGCGGCGTTCGCGTCCGCGATGGACGACGACCTCGGCGTCCCGCAGGCCCTCGCCACGCTGCACGAGACCGTCCGGGAGGGCAACAGCGCGCTCGCGGCCGGCGACGAGGGCGCGGTCCGCGGGCAGCTGGCGTCCGTCCGGGCGATGGCGGACGTGCTGGGCCTCGACCCGCTGTCGGAGCAGTGGAGCCAGGCGGTCGGCGACGACCTGCGCCCCGTCGTGGACGCCTTGGTCGCGGTGGCCCTGGAGCAGCGGCAGGCGGCGCGGGCCCGCAAGGACTACGCGTCCGCCGACGCCATCCGCGACGGCCTCGCCGACGCCGGGATCATCGTCGAGGACACCCCGCACGGCGCCCGCTGGGAGCTCAAGCGCGACTAGCCGGGCGTGCGCGGTGTGCCAGGCGCGATGCGCGATGTGCATGGCGCATCGCGCGGTAAAATTGAATGTTCGCGGGCGTCCGCATGTGCGCCGCCCCGGAGATCTCAGCCGCCCGATCAGCCGCGAGGGCGCGCACGCAATCGTCGCGAGGGGCGTACCGAACAATGGCCAAGAGCAAGGGCAAGGGACCGACCCCCAAGGCCGAGGACCGGCACTGGCACGGCAAGCGCCAGAAGGCGCGCGCCGTCAAGAACTCCAGGCGGACCGGCACGCCGACGACGGGTCCGGGCAGCCGCGGCCGGGCGGCCGAGGGCGGCCGGCCGGCCGCGACGGGACGCCCGGCCGGGGCGCGCCGGGCGAACGGTGACGTCCCCGAGCTGGTCACCGGCCGGAACCCGGTCGTGGAGGCGCTGCGCGCGGGGGTTCCCGGCAGCACGCTGTACGTGTCGTCGGGGACGGACGACCGGGTCCGCGAGTCGATCCAGATCGCCGCCGACCGCGGCATCCCGCTGCTGGAGACCGGTACGAGGGAGCTGGACCGGCTGACCGACGGGGCCGTCCACCAGGGCATCGCGCTGCAGGTCAAGCCGTACCGGTACGCGCACCCCGACGACCTGCTCACCGGGACGGCGCCGCTGATCGTCGCGGTGGACGGGATCACCGACCCGCGCAACCTCGGCGCGATCGTCCGGTCCGCGGCGGCGTTCGGCGCGACCGGCCTGGTGGTGCCCGAGCGGCGCGCCGCCGGGGTGAACGCGGGCGCGTGGAAGTCGTCCGCGGGGACGCTCGCGACGGTCCCGGTGGCGCAGGCCACGAACCTGACGCGGCAGCTCAAGGCGTACCAGAAGGCCGGCTGCTTCGTCGCGGGCCTGGACGCCGCCGGCGGCGTCACCGTCGCCGACCTGGAGATCGCGGGCGGACCGTTCGTGCTGGTCGTGGGCTCGGAGGGCAAGGGGCTCGGGCGCCTGGTCGCCGACACCTGCGACATGCTCGTGACGATCCCGATGCCGGGCAAGGCCGAGTCGCTGAACGCCGGGGTGGCCGCCGGGATCGCGCTGTACGAGATCAGCCGCCTGCGGTCCTGACGGCGCGACCTGCGTCCGGGTCACTCTTCCGGGCGCAGGGCGAGGCGTCTCCGCCCGAGGAACGCGATCTCGGTCTCGTCCCCGGTGCGCGTGATCGCTTCGGTGTAGGCCGCGGCGGCCTCCGCGTCGCGGCCCGACCGCCGCAGCAGATCGGCACGGATCGCATGAAACAGGTAATAGCGGCCTAGGTCGAGCCCGTCGACCAGCGCGAGCGCGGCGTCCACACCCTCCACCTCGGCCACCGCCACGGCCCGGTTCAGCGCCACCACCGGGCTCGGCGCCACCGCCATGAGCTGGTCGTACAGCGCGAGCACCTGCCACCAGTCCGTCGGCGGACGGCTGTGCACCGCGTTGATCGCCGCCTGGATCTGGTACGGACCGGGACGGTTGCGCCGCAGGCACCACCGCACCAGCTCCCGGCCCTCCTCCGCCATCGCCTCGTCCCACAGCCCCGGATCCTGATCGGCGAGCAGCACCAGCTCCCCGCCGCGCACCCGGGCCGCCCGCCGCGACTCCACCAGCAGCATCAGCGCCAGCAGCCCGCGGACCTCCGGCCCGTCCGGCACCAGCTCCAGCAGCACCCGGCCCAGCCGGATCGCCTCCGCCGCCGGCCCCTCCCGCCGGTACCCCTCGTTGAACACCAGGTAGATCACCGCGAGGACGCCCGCCAGCCGCTCCGGCAGATCCTCCGCGTCCGGCACCCGGTACGGGATCCGCGCCTCGCGGATCTTCGCCTTCGCCCGCACCAGCCGCTGCGCCATCGTCGTCTCCGGTACCAGGAACGCCCGCGCGACCTCCGCCGTCGACAGCCCGCCCACCATCCGCAGCGTCAACGCGACCCGCGCCGCCATCCCGAGCGCCGGATGGCAGCACGTGAACAGCAGCCGCAACCGGTCGTCGTCCATCGCGGACGCCTCGGCCGCCGGCCCCTCCAGCAGCGCCGCCTGCGCGTGCTTGCCCGCCCGCGCGCCCTCCCGCCGCAGCCGGTCGACCGCCCGGTTCCGCGCCGTCGTGATGATCCACCCCGCCGGGCTGGGCGGCGGCCCGTCCACCGGCCACCGCCGCACCGCCTCGGCGAACGCGTCCTGCACGGCCTCCTCCGCGACGTCCAGATCTCCGACCGCCCGGACCAGCACCGCCACCGCGCGCCCGTGCTCCGCCCGGAACGCCCGCTCGACGTCGTCAGCACTCACCCTCGAAGGGTCGCACCTCCACCGGCAGCCCCGTCACCCTCGAATACCGCCCGGCCCACCACAGCGCCTCGTCATGGGTCTCCATCTTGACGATCGTGAGGCCGCCGATGTGCTCCTTGCCCTCGGTGTACGGCCCGTCCGTCGCGATCACGTCCTCGCCCTCGAGCCGCACCACCGCGCTCTCCCCGGGCCCGCGCAGCGGGCACCCGAACACCCACGCCTCCGAGAGCTCCAGCTCCCGCCGGATCTCCGCGAGCTGCGCCATCACCTTCTCCAGCTCCTCCGGCGGAGGCTTCTCGCCCACGGGCTGGATGATGTTGAACACGTACCGCTTCATGCGTCCTCCCCTTCCCCATAGGTCCCGATGACGACCCCGGTCGTCGTCGGGACGGAGTCCACGAGCCCCGGCCGCGCCGGCGACCGCACGAGCTCCCCGCTGCCGATCACCGCCGGCCCCTCCTCCCGCTCCTCGATCGCCGCGACCGCCCCCGCGTCGTCCACGAGCACCGAGTTCGCCCACGGCAGCGGTCGAGCGTCACATGCTCCACCACCGTCAACTTCCCCACGAGCCGATCTCCTCACCTGCGGCCGACCTCTCGCCCCCTACACGAACGCCCTCCCCCCAAAACGACACCGAACCCCCGAAACCTCGCCCTGCCGGCTTCGCGTCGGTGCCGGGGAACCACGGCCCCTGCTCTGGCGGCTTCGTGACACCACCCTCACCAAGGTGAACGCCAGGTAAACGCCCCACGTCACAGAACCGCCGCCAGAGGACGAGCCCCCCGCCACGGAACGTCCAGAGAGCAAGGGAGCCCTCATGCGCACCATCGCCATCGCCGTCCTCGCCGGTGCCGCCATCCTCGGCCTGGCCGCCTGCGACCCCGCCGCCGGCACCACCCCCGAGACGCAGACCAGCACGAAGGCCGCCGGCAAGACGTCCGGCAAGCCGAAGACCGTGCCGATCAAACTGGTCGCCAAGCGCGCCCACGCCTCCAAGTCCGTCCTGTCGGACGGCGGCGCCCTGTCGTGCGTGAAGGTGACGGTCACCAACCAGACCAGGAAGTCCCTGGAGGTGAACCCGCTGTACTTCAGCATCACCGACGCCAAGGGCGTCAAGCATTCCGTGGACGAGGCGATGGGCGAGTACGACGGCGAGATCGACGCGACCACCCTCGCTCCACGCGAGAAGGCGGTTGGGCTGGTGTGCGGAAAGGGCACATTTGTCCCGAAGACCCTCGCGATGACCAACCCGCTTTTCAGCGAGGCCGCTCGCGCCGAAGTCGCCTGACGCAGAAACGATCACGCCCTTGACGGGCCATGAACAACGACACGGGGGAGAGACCCATGCCACGCATCATCCTCACCGCGGTCGTCGTCGCTGCGACCGTCGCACTCACCGCCTGCGGACCGGCCACGTCCACCGCCGCCGCCCCGGCCAAGACCGTCACCGTCACCCCGACACCGTCGGACACCGTGACGCCCGGCTCCAAAGCCGCACCCGCGCCGGTCAAGACCAGAACCGAGCCCGTCCGGATCCGCGTCCCGAACGTCGTCGGCCACAACCATCAACAGGCCCAGAACGAGATGCAAGCGCACGGCCTGTACATGCTCGCGGAGAAGGACGCGACGGGTCAGGGCCGACTGCTCCTCTGGGACCGGAACTGGGTCGTGGTTCGCCAGACCCCACGCGCCGGAACCCTCGTGAAGCCAACGGCCACGATCACCCTCTACTCAAAGAAGATCGGCGAATAGCACGGCCAACAGCCCCAGAGGCCCCCTGCGCCCACCGCAGGGGGCCTCTGGCGCGTGGCCGGAAGGTGCCAGACACCCCGAGGGACGTCAACGGGGCGCGAGCGGCGAACGTCTCAGGTGCACTGTCCACTCGATCCCGGCAGCGGGAGGCCCAAAGCGTGTACCCGCCACCACCCCAAATGCCGCCGCCGCGTCAGCAGCACCACATCCCCACCGGCGGCGTGATCGTGCTCATAGTGTTGTTCCTGCTGTTCGGTATCTGGATCGGCGCCAGCGCCAAGGGATCGGACAACGACTCTCCGACGACATCCGCTGCGGCGCCGAGCCCGATCCCTTCCACGGTGACTATGACGATCACCGAGTACGAGGACGCCACCCCACCGTCACAGACGCCCACGAAGGCGAAGCCCCGGCCGAAGCCGCACCCAACGAAGGAAGCGCCGGCGGCACCGAAGACAGACCCCCGCTACGGGACCTGCACAGAAGCGAAAGCCCAGGGGTACGGACCGTACGTCGAGGGCGTGGACCCCGAGTACTCCTGGTACATCGACCGAGACCACGACGGCACCGTCTGCGAGTAACACCCCGAGGACAGCCGCGCTGAACGACGCCCCTTCGATGGGCGCGTACCCGACCGATCTCCCGCCAGTGCGCGATCAGCTTCTTGCACGCGCTTCATCAAGTGGCCGAGCAGGGCGAGGGATGGGGAACGGTGTCCTTCTTCCCGGGGCCTCGGGTGATGCGCCAGAGCAACCATGCCTGAAGCAGGCCGGCCACCGTGCAGGGAAGGTCGAACAACACCACCCCTAGCGCCCGTGATGGCCCCTCGTCCGGGATCAGGGGGAAGGTGAGGCTTGTGATGAGGAATGACGACGGCGCACTCACGAGTAGGAGCCAGATGCCGCTGAACGTCGGGTCATCGGCGAAGATGCCCATGGTCACGCTACCTGCGGCGTTGGCCAGGACCAGGACTGCATAGGCGCCAGAGATGGCGGCTGCCACACGTCCGCGCTCGTATCGGGATGCCCTTGAGCGGACGCGGTTGAAGATCGACATGCGTCCATGCTGGTCAGCCGCAGTGGTGTCGCCATGAGTACAGATACTCGGGTTGGCGTAGGTAGTGCCTGCCGGCCTCTAGGTGCGACGGCGAGGACGGCGGATCCGGAGTCGCCACAGGACGCCGAGCCGCCTGATCATCAGGACGGTGACGACGCTGTGGACGAGCGTCCGGCCGACCTCGTCTCCGGCCGTGGGCGGCGGCGCGGCGAACAGTTGCAGCGGCTGACGTGGGCCCACGGCTGCGACGACGTGGCGGCCTGTACCGAGAATCGACGCAAGCGGCCCTGCCCGGCCCGCTGAGCCAAGGCCAAGAGCCGCACGTCTGTGTCCCCAGGGACGCTGAGGGCCTGTGCCTGAAGAACTGCACGCGGCACGTCGTCAGCTGCCCCGAGCGCACCGGCAAATCCCGCAAGTGCTACCCGCCCGCGGGCACAGCGGACCCCTGGATGCACGTCGCGAACCAGCTAATCAACCCATGGAGGACCCTGCCATGTCCGAACAGCGCCCGCCCGCTCTGCCCCACCGGAACGTATGGGCGCGCATCGGCCCGCTGCACGCCGCGCTCCGCCGCATCGCTCCGGTGATCACGGCGGCGAAGATGCTCGGCGAAGTGCCCGTCAGCGGGCCGGGTCCGTTCGTGTGGGTCTCCTTCCCGCAGCGCGGCCCGTACAAGATCCAGTGGTGCGGTGACGGTTACCAGTGGACGCCACGCCAGTGGCGCGGCGAGAGCCTAGACCCCGATCCCGAGGTGGCAGCCCGGCAGGTCGCCGAGCGGTTCGGCGCGCCGGTGCACTCTCCCACCCCTAGACGTGGGGGCGGCGGCGCGGGCGGGATCGGCATCTTCGACGGGCTCGCCGCCCCCACACAGAACCCCGCCGCTCAGGCCAGCAGGCGCGCGCCTGGGCCGCGGCATCAACCACAGGCGCGCCGGAGGTGTACATGAGCATCACACTCGAGCGGGCGGCCCTGACCGCCCGTGACCCCCGCGAGCTGGCCGATCCTGCACTGTTCGGCAAGCTCTCCAGCTACGTCGCCAAGGACCGAGTGGTCACCCGCCCCTACGCCGAAAGCGTGGGAGGCAGACCTTCGTCTGGCTGCGGGCCGTGAAGCTGAATCCCGGCGTGCGGCTGGCCATGTCGGAGACCGTGGACTTCGGCTGGCACGCCTTCGTCCTCCACTCCCCGGACTACGTCCCCTGGTGCGACGAGAATCTCGGCTACTACCGGAACGCGGCGTTGCCCAGCTCGCTCGTGAGGCCGCCGTCAACCAGCACGTCCGGGCAATCACCCCGGAGCTGCTGGCAGACATCGAGGCCGGCGGGTGGAGGGTCCTCGTCTTCGAGTACGTCGAGGGCAGGCACGCCGACTACCGGCCCGGTTCGCGGGATCTGGACACCGTCCTGGACACCCTCGCAGCCGTCGGCGAGGTGGCCCTTCCCGAGGACGCGGAGGTGATGTGGTTCGAGGGCCGCTGGTCCGACTACGCCGTCGTCCCGCAGCGCCTCACCAGCTCGCCGGTGAGACGCTGCTGCACACCGATCTGAACCCTGGCAACGTCATCAGCACCGGCGCCGGCGCGCGGCTGGTCGACTGGGGCATGGCCTCGCGCGGTGCTCCGCTGGTGAACTCCGCCGACCTGGTGGTGAACCTCATCGCGCGCGGCCACGCGCCCAAGGACGCCGAAGCAGTCGTGAGCGCGCTGGCGACCTGGCGGAGGGCCGATCCAGAGGTGATCGACTACTACGTCCGGCTGCTGGCCACGACGTGGCTGGAGGCGTTCTGGACACCCACACACCCGTGGGCGCGCGCGGTCGTCGACGCCGCCGTCCGCTGGGCGATGTACCGGCGCGACCTGCACTGAACTGAGTCCAACCCGAGACGCCCCCGCCCGAGCTTCGGACGGGGGCGTCGTCATCTCCGGCGCCGGTGCTCTCACGCGGCCATGCCGGCGACCGCGAGCGCGCTCGCGATCTGTGCGAGGTGGTCAAGGGCATCGAGCGTGTGCGTCACCATGCGTTCGACGCTAGGAGTTTCGGAGGCCCCTCCCGCATAGAACGCGATTCTGTAGATAAGTCCGCGATCTTGTTGCGATGCGACCATACTCGCCGTCTACAAACTTAGACTGTCTAATTGAAAATTCATGCATAGCGATCGAATTGGCGGCCTCAAATAATCAACGGTCCCTAGGCTGCGACTTGAACAGCGATTGACCTCCACGAGAATACTGTCATATACGTTGAATGGGGAAGATGGGGAAGAGCGAGCCGTCAAGGAGTCAAAATGACCAAGAACGTCAGCGTCACACTTCAGGGCATCAAATGCGTCGCCGTGGGACCTGACCCGGGATCGGCGCTGGAGATCTACGGCGACCTCGGCGCGAAGCGCACGACAATCAACGAGAACGGGGACTTCGAGGCCATCGAGAATTTCCCCCTCTGGCATCTGGGTCCGCACGACTGGGTGAACATCGCGCGAGACAATACCCTGACGGTCAACAACACGACCCCGACCTTCAAAATCAACGAGGACGAGTGGCTGTGGGTGGGCGGCCACCTCGCAGAGGAAGATGATTGGCCCAGCAACAATGACAACCTAGGCTTCCTGGATAAGAAGCTAGGGCACGACCAAGTCGACACGGGCCAGCAAATCATCACCTTCTCTGAGGAGGGCCAGGTCGCAGAGGCCAGGTTCATGGTCCGAGTGATCTAGCTAGCTCTCCTGAGCCGGGAGTTGGTCTGAATTCATCTTGGCGGGGGCCTCGCTCGACCGGGGGCTTCCCGCCAAGACCCGTGGCTGAGCGCATAAGGCGATGCAGTAGCGGGCATCACCGCCTACCTAGCCGGTGTCCCGCTCGTCACCCACGGCTGGGGCCTCGGCCAGAAGTGCCACTAGGACGCTCCCGGGCGCCGGTGCGGGTCGCCGCATTCGACTCATACATCGAGGCCGAGCTGATGATCGACTGGAACCCGTGCCTGGCGGTGGAGCTACCGCCAGAGACCCGGACCCGGCGCGGGTGTGGTCGCCCGCCCAGGTCGTCGTCTTCCTGGAGCATGTGGCCGGCCAGCGGCTGGGGCTGCTGTACCGGATCGTGCTGCTGCGCGGCCTGCGCCGTGGTGAGGCGCTCGGCCTGAAGTACGGGGATCTGGCGCGCGACCCGCACCGTGCCCCGATCCGGCAGGCCATCCTTCAGGTCGCCGGGAAGATCGTCTGGGACACGCCGAAGACCCGGTCGGGTGTGCGAGTGGCGTCGCTGGACTCCAGGTGCGCCGGGCTGGTCCCGTCGCACCTGACGATGCTGAAACGGGAATGGCTCGCCGCCGGCAAGGCGTACCAGGATCACGGGCTGATGTTCTGCCGGGAGGACGGCACCCCCTACACCCCGGACGCGGTGAGCAAGGACTTCCAGAAGCAGGCCGCTGCGGCGGGCCTGCCGGTGATCCGGTTGCACGAGGGGCGGCACACGGCGGCGACTCTGGGCCTGGAGGGCGGGATCGACATCAAGGTGGTGTCGGATCAGCTGGGGCATTCGACGACGCGGATCACGCAGGACCTGTACACGCATGTGCGGCAGGCGTTGCATGATGAGGCGGCTGAGACGGTGCTGAAGCACCTGTCCGGCGGGGAGTCGTCGTCGAGCGCTGGGACAAGATCATGATGGCGTGGATGCATTCTGGATGCATCGGCCCCGATTCCGGGGGTGGAGAGCCCCTCGGTTCAAGATCGCAATCGGGGCCTGACCTGCTGGAGCCGGCGAGGGGACTTGAACCCCTAACCTTCTGTTTACAAGCAAGATCAGCGCCGTCCAGGCCCGTCCCCACAAGTCCCCTGACCAGCGCGGCAGCCTCCCGGACGTCCACACCCGTCCAAGATCATCCGACCCCGTTGTTAGCACCGCCGTTAGCACCCACACCCATCCCGGAGGGTGCGCCCGCGCGAACGACGAGACGCTGTGACAGACCGATTCGCGCGGGCGTACCCTCCGGTCCGCGGGGGGCTGGGGGCCGCGAGGCCCCCGCTTCACGCTCCCTCAACCGGTTATGGCAGACGACGCTTCCAACTTTGACCATCGGGACCATGGTCCGCACCCACTTCGAGACATGTACCGTCGCGAGATCACGTGGATCATCCTGAGGCTCCTGCTCTTCTCTGCTCCCCGGGCCCGATTCCTACTATGCTCACACCATGGTGCAACCACAACTACCAGATGAGTTGCGAATTACTATTGTTGGGACTTCTGCACTTCCTGATACCACACGCGCAGCTTTCCGTACAGTGATCATAGAACACGGCAAGAGCCTGCTAAATGAGGCACAGAGACTGGCGACGGGTAATTCAGAAGAAGAGACGCCAATGATCACACCGACCCTGATAATGGATACTTCGAAGTTCATGCTGAGGGGTTACATACAGAAGAAGCCGAGCAAGTATAGAGGCATGGCTACTCTCATCGGAGGAATAACAACCTTTGCAGGCGGCGTTTTTGTGAACAATGTTGACAAAGGGTGGGGTGTTGCAGGATTTTGCGCCTGCGTAGTCGTGGTGGCGATCTGCATTATCTGGGGTATTGAGAAATGAAGAACGATCACATTCAGGATCGACATGCCTTCATCAGGATACTGTCGAAGTATCCGATGATCGTTTTTGTATTCCTCCTGACGTGCCTTACTTTGGCCATCTACCTGACTTCCGACAACGTCAGACACACTGCTGACCTCGCGGGACTAGTTATAGGACTGACAAGCTTCATCATCGCAGTTTACAGCCTCATCTTGGCAAGGCGGGCGGATCGCCTACTTGAACATGCTTCCAGAGAGAAAGAATCCGGGTCGATAACGCTGGTAGAAGCTTGGTCGAAAATGGAAAAGGAATTGCGGTCCCGATACAGTGGCTCAGAACTTCCCTCCAGAGGGCTCGATGCGATGCTTCGCAAGTATGTAGATGAGACCTCATCGTCGAAGGCTGATGCCGCCACTATTCGTGCAGCTCTCCGAGTTCGCAATAGTGTGGTACACGCGACGGAGCCGCGTCCAAGTGACGCCGAGATTGAACGCAGTCTTGCCGCGATTCTGCGTCACCTCGGCAAGATTCGCGCGTTCTCTTCGGAGTCGACAGTGGAGCATAATGTGTCACTGGACATCGGCCGAGCACAGTTGACCACCTCGACACCCGGCGATCACTCTGGTGCTTCCTACGTGAATACCGGGATAATAATATCCGGTTCCGGTCGAATCGGCATCGATCAGGCCAAATCTCGAGTCTCACATCTTCGTGAGCGCGCTTCAATTGATCCTGACCGCAACCTTGCGCCTCTCGCGCGGGCCTTGAATAACCTTGCTACGGATTTGATGGAGGACGGCCGTACCTTCGAGGCTTTCCCCGTCGCAGAGGAAGCTGCAACTAATTACCGTTGGCTCGCTGAAGCCAACCCCGAGCGCTACCTCCCTGACCTCGCGCAATCCCTAAGCAAGCTCGGTATAGCTCTTTCTGACCTGGGACGTGCCACCGAGGCTGTAGAAGCTACGCAAGAGGCCGTTACCCTGCACAGGCAGCTCGCTCAGAACAACCCCGAGCGCTACCTCCCCGACCTCGCGCAATCCCTAAGCAAGCTCGGTATAGCTCTTTCTGACCTGGGACGTGCCACCGAGGCTGTAGAAGCTACGCAAGAGGCCGTTACCCTGCACAGGCAGCTCGCTCAGAACAACCCCGAGCGC